>JAFULE010000230.1 GCA_017483235.1 Faecalibacterium sp.
CTGCAAACCACCCTGCTGATCATTCTGCCGGTGGCGGCGGTGCTGATTTTGTGGCGGCGTGATCTGCACGACGATAGCCGCTACGATGGGCAGCTTACCCCTAAAAAGGCGCTGCTGGCACTGGCGATCGGGTTTGGCATTGGCTGTTACGACGGCGCCTTTGGCCCGGGTACCGGTACTTTTGCCATCCTGGCATTTTCCACTGTGCTGGGGTTTGATCTGCGCACTGCTGGCGGTAACGCCAAGCTGCTGAATCTGGCCAGTAATTATGCCAGCCTGATCACCTATCTTTGCAGTGGACTGGTGGTGTTTTCGGTGGCGCTGCCCTGTGCGGCGGCCAACATTGCAGGCAACCTGTTGGGCAGCCGTCTGGCATTGAAAAAGGGCAGCCGGTTTATCCGGCCGATGATGCTGTGTGTGCTGTGCCTGCTGCTGTGCAAAATTGGATGGGATAATCTGACATAATATCAATCTGGGAAGGAGGCACCGCAAATGGCGCTGGACTATCGGGCCTGTGCACAGGGCATTTACACCTGTGCAGGCGGGGCCGAAAATATCCTGCAGGCTGCTCACTGTGCTACCCGCCTGCGGCTGGAGCTGATCGACAGTGCAAAGGCCGATCTGCAGCAGCTGCAAGCGGTGGAAGGCGTACAGGGCGTATATGCCATTGCCGGGCAGCTGCAGGTGGTGCTGGGCACCGGAACGGTAAACAAGGTGTATGAACAGCTGGTGAAGCTGCCCGGTATGGACGCTGAGGGCAAAGCCGCCGACAGCGGTGCGGCAGCCCGGATGCCGCTGCCCCTGCGCATGTTAAAATCTGTGGGCGATACCTTTGTGCCGCTGCTGCCCGCACTGGCGGCCGCCGGCCTGATGAGCGGCCTGCTGCAGGCCTTTGGACAGCTGGTTCCGACCTTTGCCGGGTCGGACTGGTACAGCTTTTTGTCGCTGGTAGCGGGTACAGCTTTTGATTTTCTGCCGGTGGTGGTGGCAGCCAGTGCGGCCCGAGCCTTTGGCGGAAACATCTATTTGGGCGGCTTGATTGGTTTGTGTATGATCCACCCCGGCCTGATCAGTGCATGGAACGCCGGCGATGCCTCGGCTTCGCTGCCCAGCTGGCAGCGGTTGTGGTTTGAAGTGCCCAAAGTGGGCTATCAGGGGCACGTGATCCCGTTGATGATCACGGTATGGGTGCTGTGCAAGCTGGAACGCTGGCTGCACCGCCGTGTGCCCGAAATGCTGGATCTGTATCTTACCCCCATGCTGTCGCTGGTCATTTCGGCTTTTCTGGCCTTTACGGTCATAGGGCCGGTGTTTGCGGCGGCCGAGCGGCAGATGGTGTATCTGGTACAGCTGCTGCTGACCAGCGCTTACGGGGTGGGGTCCATGCTGCTGGGCGGTATTTATTCCGCTACGGTAGTGTGTGGTTTACACCACATCTACGATGTAATGGAAGCAGGAATGGTGGCCCGCACCGGCATGAATATTCTGATGCCGGTGGCCTCGGCCGCCAACATTGCCCAGTGCGGCGCCTGTCTGGCGGTGGCGCTGAAAACGCAGGACCGCAAGCAGCGTGCGGTGGCGGTGCCGGCAGCCCTTTCGGCCTTGCTTGGCATTACCGAGCCGGCTATTTTTGGCATCAATCTGCGCCATTTTACCCCGTTTCTGTGTGCTGCCGCCGGCGGTGCACTGGGCGGTTTGCTGGCCACCCTGCTGGGGCTGAGTGCCACTTCCTATGGCGTCAGTACCCTGTTGGGCATGTTTTTGATTCAGCCTGCCTTCATGCTGCAATATCTGCTGGTGTTGGCAGTAGCCTGTGGCACTGCTTTTACTCTCACCCTGCTGCTATGGAAAAACGGTGAAAAAACCAAAAAAGAAGCCCGCCCCGGCGAAGCACTGCCGCAGAATATTGTGCTGCGCTGCTCGCTGGGCGAGGTGGCTCAGCCGGTGCCCGGTGTGGTCATTCCCATCCGTCAGGTCAGCGACCCGGTATTTTCGCAGGGGCTGCTGGGGGTAGGGGTGGCCATTCGCCCGTCGGCGGGCGTTGTATTTGCCCCCATCGATGGGCAGGTGGTGTCGCTTGCGCCTACCGGCCATGCCATCGGTCTGCGGGGCGATAACGGCATCGAACTGTTGATCCATATTGGCATCGACACGGTAAAAATGGGCGGCAGGGGCTTTACCCCCATGGTTGCACAGGATACCCATGTAAAGGCGGGCCAGCAGCTGATGCTGTTCAGCCCGCAGACCATTCGGGAAGCCGGCTTTGACGATACGGTGATGGTGGCAATGGTAAACAGCCGCAATTACCCCGAAGCGGAGGCAATCGTGGATGTTACCGACTGACGAAATGTGAAAAAACAGGAAAAGGCCGTCCCGGTCTTGCGCCGGGGCGGCCTTATGCTGTACAATAACAGATAATGAGTACATTGATTGGGAGATTATCCATGCAGAATAAACACCACCATGCCCGCGGTGCGCTGCGCCGTTTTACTTCTATGCTGCTGGCCTGCGCCATTTTGGGCGGAGTTCTGGCCGGCACAGTATATGCCACCAGTAAAAATGACCTGCAGCAAAATCTGGATGATGCCCGCAACGAGTACAATGCCCAGTCCAACGCGCTGAAGGATGCCAAGAACGAAACCAAAGATGCGCAAAAGACGGTAAATTCACTGAATCAGCAGTCACAGGCTATTGTGGATGAGATTGCAGTGATCGACGGCCAGATGGACGAGCTGAACCTGCAGATTGCCGAAAAAGAAGTTGAGATTGAACAGCGACAGGCCGAGATCGATGCCCGCTGGGGCGATTTCAAACATCGGGTGTCTGCCATGCAGGAAATGCGCGACAGCGGCATGATGACCATGCTGAGCGCGGTAAAGGATCTGTACCAGTTTTTGACCTTCAACGAAGCGCTGCAGGATGTTTCGGCCAAGGATACCGAAGTGCTGGACGACATGAAGCAGCGTAAGGAAGAACTGGAACAGGTAAAAAAAGAAAAAGAGGATGCGGTAGCACAGCTGGAAGCGGCCAAGGCCGAGCTGGAAGTGAAGCAGGAAGCGCTGGCCAAAAGCCTGAAAAATGCAAACAAAGAGTTGAGCGATGCCAAGGCGGCCGAAGCGGCGCAGCAGATCATTACCGATGAAGCCCGCGCAAAGTGGACCAAGGCACAGGAAGAACTGGATGCTTACATCAAGAGCCATCTGGATGCCAACGGCAGCGGCGGTTTAAGCTTTGGCATGAACTTCCGGGCGGCGCTGAACAGCTATACCCGTATTTCGACCTATTTCGGGGTAAAGGACGCCTGGCATAACAACCCCCACGGCGGTACCGACTATGCGGCCCCTAAGGGCACCCCCATCTATGCCTGCGAAAGCGGCAAGGTGATCATTGCTACCTACAGCAGCAGTTACGGCTACTATGTTACCATCAACCACGGCGAAGGCACCGATGGCAACACCTATGCTACCCTGTATGCCCACATGAAAAACTTTGTGGTCAGCGCCGGGCAGAAGGTGAACCGCGGCGACCTGATCGGTTATGTGGGCAGCACCGGCCGCAGCACCGGCCCTCACCTGCATCTCGAGCTGTGGCGCAACGGCGGCAAAATCAACAGCCGCGATTATATCCCCGACCGATAAACAGCAGATCAAAAGCCCCGCACCGAACGGTGCGGGGCTTTTTTTGCGGTTTGAGAATTACAGGGCAGACAGTTCAACCTGTGCCTGCGCCAGCTGTGCCCGAATGGGCAGCTGCTGGGGGCATACCCCTTCACATTTGCCGCACTGCACGCAGTTGATGGGCTGCTCTTCCTTGTCCAGCCAGTTCCAGCGGCGGCGGGCATCTTCAGGATTCTGGTACATGCCGTAGTTGTTCCACACCGAGAAGGTTCCGGGAATATCCACTCCAGCAGGGCAGGGCATGCAGTAACGGCAGCCGGTGCAGCCGTTGCGCACCCGGCTGAGCAGAATGGCCTTGGCCTGCTGCAACGCAGCGGTTTCGGCTTCGGTCAGTGGCTCGAATTCGGCAAAGGTGGCCAGATTATCCTGCACCTGGGCCATGCTGCTCATGCCCGAAAGGATCATCTTTACGTTGGGGTGGCTGCCCACCCAGCGCAGCGCCCAGCGGGCCATGCTGTCGTCGGGGCGCAGAGCCTTCAGCGGGGCGGCAGCCTCGTCGGGCAGAATGGCATGAGTGCCGCCCTTGACCGGCTCCATCACGATCACTGGCACATTCTTCTGCACACACAGCTCATAGCCGCGGTCGCCGGCCTGCACGTCGGTGTCCATATAATTGTATTGGATCTGGCAGAAGTCCCAGTCGCGGTCTTTCAGAATGGTTTCGAAGGCGTTGTAGTCATCGTGGAAGGAAAAGCCCAGATACTTGATGCGGCCCTGTTCCTTCAGCTGCTGGCAATAGTCCACAATGCCCAGATCCTTGAACAGCTGGTAGCGGCTGCCGCTCATGGCGTGCAGCATGTAAAAATCAAAGTGGTCGGTCTGCAGCTTGCTGCACTGGGTTTCGAACACTTCCTTGGCGCGCTCCAGCGTCATGTTTTCCAGGCAGGGCATTTTGGTGGTCAAATAGTAGCTGTCGCGGGGCCAGCGCTGCAGAAAACGGCCCAGAAAGTTTTCGCTTTCGCCGTCGTGGTAAAACCATGCGGTGTCAAAATAGTTCACGCCGGCGTCGCGGGCAGCCTGCAGCATGGCGGCAGATTGTTCTTCGTCGATTTTGCCCTCACTCGTTTTGGGAAAGCGCATGCAGCCAAAGCCAAGAAGGCTGGTGGTTACGCCCAGATCGTTCCATTTGCTTTGTTTCATCGGTGAATCCTCCGTTGCGGTTTGTAGAACGACGGGCCCCAAACAGCAAAGGTCTGGGGCCCGTGGTCAAATCAGAATATCATTCCTTGGGTTCTTCGGTTTTTTTGGCGGCAGCCTTGCGGGTGGTCTTTTTGGCCGGCTTCTTTTCAGCAGCCTCGCCTTCGGCCTTTTTGGTGGTTTTCTTCACCGCGGCCTTTTTGGCCGGCTTCTTTTCGGCGGCTTCCCCTTCGGCTTTTTTGGTGGTCTTCTTGGCGGCGGGCTTGCGGGCAGCCTTCTTCACCGGCTTTTTTTCTTCTTCGGGGTAAAGATCCACCTGCTTCAGGTCTTCCTCAATCAGCACCACAGCGGTGCGGGCGGGCAGGTACAGCTTGATGTGCTTGTTGCCCTCTTCGCCCATGGTGGCATAGGTCAGGTGATGCATCTGGCCCCAACCGCCGTACTTGAAGTCGTCGGTGCACAGGGCAACCTTGTAGTTGCAGTCGCGGAAGACAGGGATAGGCACATCGGTCCAGGACTGGTTGGGATGGAAGTTGAAGGCAAAGATCATACCGCGGCGGTGGAAAGCGATCATCTTCTGGCTTTCGCTGTAGAACAGCTGTTCGGCCATGCGCTGCTCGAACATGCCATATTCCTTGGTCAGGTGGATCATGTCGCTGTCAAACTCGCCCAGGCCCTTGTACTTCAGCTGCTCGTTGTCGGTCAGGCTCCACTGGCGGCGGCAGTAATGGAAGCTCCAGTTGTTGCCTTCGCGGGGGAAGTCGATCCATTCGGGATGGCCGAACTCGTTGCCCATAAAGTTCAGGTAGGCTTCGCCGCCGCCGCCCAGAGTGAACAGACGGATCATCTTGTGCAGGGCGATGGCGCGGTCGATCACCGGGTTGTGGCAGTCCTTGCTCATGTCGGTGTACATGGCGGCGTCAGCCAGACGGAAGATCATGGTCTTGTCGCCCACCAGTGCCTGGTCGTGGCTTTCCACATAGGCAACGGTGCCCTCGCCGGGGCGGCGCAGGCACATGTCGCCCCACATCTGGCCAATGGGCCAGTCTTCGTCCTTGCGCTCCTTCACGGTGCGGATCCACATATCGGGCAGGCCCATGGCCAGACGGTAATCGAAGCCGACACCGCCGTCCTCAATGGGCAGGCACATGCCGGGCATACCGGACATGTCCTCTGCAATGGTAATGGCGTTGGGGTTGACCTGACGGATCAGCTCATTGGCAAGCTGCAGGTAAGTAATGGCCTCAGTGTGGGTGTTGTAGGAGAAATACTTGTC
>JAFULE010000231.1 GCA_017483235.1 Faecalibacterium sp.
GCGCCGTGCCACCACTGACCTGCTGCTGACCGTGCAGCCCTACACCGCGCCGGCCCTGACCGGCATTTCCAGCCGCCGAAGTGACGAAACCGGCACCGAAGCCGAAGAGGGCAGCTGCTTTTTTGCCCAGTGCACCCCGGCGGGCAGTGTGCTGGGCGGGAAAAATCCCCTTACCGTAACCTGCGCATGGAAAGCAGTGACCGAAACTGCCTACGGCACACCGGTGGACCTGATCGTGCCCGAGGATGGCCCGCTGCTTGCGGCCGGGCTGCAGCCGGGCACCAGTTACGATGTGCGGTATACCATTTCAGATGCGTTTTATACGGTGGATTACTACGACTATCTGTCCAGCGCGGCCTTTTTGCTGCACTTTCTCAAAGGCGGTACCGGCATTGCGGTGGGCAAGGCGGCCGAACAGCCCAGTCTGTTTGATGTTGCGCTGAACACCACCCTGCGGCGGGATGTAACGGTGGGCAAAAATCTGGCGGTGGCGGGCAGCTTTGTGCTGGCAGGCGTCGATGTGGGCGCTGCGCTGCAGGCCCTTGGCACCCAGACCTCTGCTGCCTTCGCGCTGGAAAGCAGTATGGCGGACGATGCACAGGAAAACCGTATCATCCGCTGCGGGCGGCTGGTGCTGTACCGGCTGCAGCTGAACCTGACCGCGCTGACTTTGGCAGGCACCGACTATCATCTGGCCACCGTGCCGGCGGGATATTACAGCACTGACGGCCTGACGGTGCTGTATGCCATCCAGAACAACACCTACTGCAGGGCATGGCTGGACAGCAGCGGTCGGCTGTACCTGTGCCCCAACGGCGACGGCCGGCAGACCACCGAAATCTATGGCATTGGCATCGTGTAACGGTGCCGGAAAGGAAATGCAATGGCAACCAAAAAGAAACAGACCACCCCTGTCACCGACCGTGCCGCTGCCGAAGCCGCGCTGGCCGGGCTGGAATATCAGAAGTCCCAGCAGGTGCTGCAGGCCGAGCAGGCACTGGCCGATTACGCCGCGCAGAAGCCGGGGGACTATCAAAGCGGCTATCAGCAGCAGATCGACAGCCTGATGGATCAGATTTTGAACCGGGGCGGCTTTGAATACACCTTCGACGCCGACCCGCTGTATCAGCAGTATAAGGATCAATATACCCGCAGCGCCCGGCTGGCCCGGCAGGATGCCGCTGCACAGGCAGCAGCGGGCACCGGCGGCTATGGTTCCAGCTACGGGGCAGCGGTGGGCAGTCAGGCTTATCAGCAGCAGCTGGCCGAAATGGACGGCCTGCTGCCCGAACTGTACAGCGCCGCGCTGCAGCGCTGGAGTGCCGAAGGCAAAGCCCAGCAGGAAAAGCTGAGCGCTCTGACCGGGCTGGAGCAGGACGCCCGCGATGCCCACGACACCGCGGTGCAGCAATATTATTCCGGCCTCAAGCAGTACACACAGGCTGCCTCTGATGCATATGATAAAGACTACAAGGCCTTTGCCGACCGGCAAAGCGCCCTGACCGACCTGCGGGATTACTACGCAGGGCAGGAACAGCAGGCGGTCAAAAATGCTCAAAGCCAGGCCGAATACGAGCTGGCTGTGAAAAAGTACGAAGACAGTGTGCGCAAGTGGCAGGCCGAACTGGAAGCCCAGCGGGAGAAATGGCAGGCCCAGCTGGCACAGCAGCAGGCCGAGTTTGAGCAGGAGATGGCCCTGCAGCGGCAGAAGCTGGCCCAAAGCAGCACCGCCAAAACCGGTACTTCGACTTCGGCCGGGCAGGGCGGCGGTTCGATCGGCGGCTCTTCCCAGACGGCATCCGACAGCCAGCCGGTAACCCTCAGCGCCGGTGCCCGGCAGGTGCAGCAAACCGTTGCCCAGTATGCCGCCGCACTGGCCGGTCGGGTGGGCACCGGCGGGCTGAATCAGGCCGAGCGCACAAAAAACATCCAGCAGCTTCTGAAGCGGTATTGTGATCAGGGCATGATCACCACGGCGGAATCAAACCTGATCGGCCGGCCATGGAACGCCTTTTTGTAACCGAGGGGAGGAACCTTTATGGAAGGAATTGACGTATCGCGGTATCAGGGCAGTGTAAACTGGAACAGTGTAAGCGCCGCCGGCAAGGAATTTGCCATCATCCGGGCGGGCTATGGCCGGCTGCAAAGCCAGCGCGACCCCACCTTCATCCGCAACTACAACGGTGCTGTTGCCGCCGGGCTGCGGGTGGGCTGCTACTGGTACAGCTACGCCGACACGGTGGACGCTGCCCTGCAGGAGGCCGAAACCTGCCTTGCGGTCATCGGCGACCGTGCAATGCCCATGGGGGTGTGGTTTGATCAGGAATACGAAACCGAAATTCTGGCCCTGAACGATGCCCAGCGCACCGATATCGTGCTGGCCTTTATGAACCGCATCCGCCAGGCAGGGTACATCAGCGGGCTGTACTGCTCGGCCGACTGGCTGCGCAATCAGCTGGAATATTCCCGGCTGCAGGGGCGCAATCTTTGGATCGCCCGCTACGGCAGCACCCCGCCCAGCCTGCCGCTGCCCTTCAATATCTGGCAGTATACCGACAGCGGCCGGGTAAACGGCATTCAGGGTAATGTGGATCTGGATCGGCTGGACCGTGAGCTGACCGACGACAGCGGCGGTGGCGGCAGCGACCGCGGGCCTTTCCCTCCGCTGGGCGATGCCACCCTGCGCCGGGGTGACCGGGGCACCTTTGTGTTCCACCTGCAGGCCATCCTGATCGTGCTGGGGTATAACCCCGGCCCGCTGGACGGTATCTTCGGCGCACAAACCGAGGCTGCGGTCATCGAATTCCAGCAGGACGAAGGCCTTGTCGACGACGGGCTGGTGGGCAACCGCACCAAGCAGGCTTTGGAAGACGCATGGAACAGCTGATCCTGCAACAAGGAGGTACAAACGGAATGGACGCGAACATTGCCGCTTTGCTGATCAGTCTGGCGGCCTGCATCACCGGAGTGCTGGGTTTTGTGCTCAGCCGCGACCGCCACACCGAGCAGGATGCTTTGTGGCGCGGCGAAGTGAACGGCAAGCTGGACGTGGTGTGCGGCATCAAAAACGATGTGGAGCGCCTGCAGGAGCAATGCCGCTGCAATGCACAGAATCTGGCAGCGGCCGACGCCAGTGTAAAAAGCGCACACCATCGCATCGACGAGCTGGCCCGGCAGGTCTATGCCGAGTCGGCACATCATAAAAAGGAATAAGGATAAAACCGAAAGGGGAACGACGGTGAAGATCAACTGGAAGCTTCGTTTGCAGAACAAAACCACCCTGACCGCACTGGTGGCGGCAGCGGTCAATCTGGGCTACATTTTGCTGGGCATTGCGGGCATTGTGCCCCCGGTAACCGAACATCAGGTGACCGATCTGGCTGCCATGGTGCTGAATATGCTGGTGCTGCTGGGTGTGGTGGTGGACCCCACCACCGCCGGCCTGCAGGACAGCGACCGGGCCCTGTGCTACGACTGCCCGGCGCAGCAGCAAAAAAACGGTTGAGATGCAAACCCGGCGGGGCGGCGGCAGAACATTCTGCCGCCGCCCCATTTGCTGCCAGCCGTGGACATTTGCGCAAAAACGTGCTATTGTTATACAGTGTATAACCTTATCCCAACAGCAAAGGACCAATCCATGATGAATCACCCCTCCTCTGCCCAGCCTGTGCCCACCGCCCGGCTGGGGGATTATAAAAACCTTGCGGTGGTGCGGCAGTACCGTGTGGTGCGCGAGTTTGACGTTGAGCACGAAATTCTGGTGCAGCGCCGCCGCGCTGCTCTGCTTACCCCCACCGACCAGCCTGCCGCCCGGCGGGATGTGGCCTGCGTCAGCTTCGAAGGCTTTGATGCGGCCGGCAAGCCCATTCCGGACAGCAAAATGGAAGATGTCACGGTCACCCTGGGCAGCGGCAAGCTGCTGCCTGGTGCCGAGGATGCCCTGTTGGGCCACACCGCGGGGCAGACCGTCCGGCTGGAGTTTACCTATCCCGAAAAATTCCGGGTAGCCGCCCTCAGCGGCACCAGGGCGGTGTTTCAAATGCAGCTGCACAGCGTCAGCCGCTGGGTGCTGCCCGCCGCCGACGATGCTTTTGCCCAAAGCAAGGGCTATGCCGACCTGGCAGCCATGCGCGCTGCAGTGCGCCAAATACTGGAAGCGCAGCACAAAAAAAATGCTGACCGAAGCGCTGCCAATGCGCTGCTGCAGCAGGTGGCAGCCGGGCTGGATGCGCAGTTCCCCGATGGCATGCTGGATGGCATGGCACAGGATGAGCTGAAGCACCTCAAATCCGATTTGCGGGGGCGGCGTATCGCATTTCAGACCTATTTGGACGGCATGAAAATCACCGAACAGCAGCTGCTGGCCCGTTACCGGAATGAAGCAGAAAAACGGCTGCGGCTGCAGCTGGCGATCGAATGTTTGGCCGATGCCGAGCAGCTGCATCCCACCGAAGAAGAACTGGCGGCTGAAATGCAGCGGATGCAGGCAGCCCGCCGCTCGTCTGATCGCCCCCAGCCGCCGGTTTGGCCCGGTGCTGCCCAGCGTGCCGTAATCGGCCGCAAGGTGCGCGCCTGGCTGCTGGCCAATGCTGCCGTTACCACCCAAAATATCCTGCCCGAAAGCAGCCGCCCGCTGCCCGTGGAATGATTGACAGGAAGGAGAAAAAAGTATGGGGATCCTTCAATTTGCTGTTGGCAGCCTGATGACCACGTCCCACCCTACCATCACCCGCATCCAGTGCTGGAACCTGCGTGCCAACAAGGAAAAATGCTCCCGCTGTATTGACATCTGCCCCAAAAGCGAAAAGTTGTTCAAGCGCGCAGGCTTGGTACAGGACTGGACCGCCTGCATGGACTGCGGCCTGTGTGTTTCGGCCTGCCCCACCCGCTGCATTGCCCCCTCGCAGGAGCAGGTGGACAAAGACTGCGCCCCTGCTGACATCCACAACGATACCATCTGGATTGGCTGTGATCAGTCGCAGCGGCATAACGATGTGCTGCGCGAGTGCATCAGTGCGTTCAGCTGGGAACAGTTGGCTTTTCTGGCCCTGAACAAAAAGCTGGTGCTGGATCTGACCCCTTGCGGCGAATGTGAAAACGACGCCTGTGCCGACAATCTGCGCCGGGTGCTGCAGCGTCTGGTAGATTTTTTTGGCGAGCGTGCCTTCAGCACCCGCATTTCGTTGGCCTACGAGCCGGACGAGTACCCCTATGTGGAGCAAAGTCTGTCCCGCCGCGAACTGGCCAACCGTGTGACCGATACCTCCAAAAACAGCACCCGCCGTCTGGTGAAAAACCTGCCGATGATGAAGGAGGAGGACAGCGGCCATGCCTTCGATTTCCGCATGCTGCTGCACACCCGCACCAAAATGATCAAGCAGGCGGCCAGTACCCCCATTCCGTTTGGGTTCAGCCTGCCGACTGTCAACGAGAATTGTTATGGCTGCGGCCGCTGTGAGCGTGCCTGCAAGCCCGGCGCCCTGAAGCTGGTGGACGGTGAGGACGGCATCAGCCGCCTGATCGTCACCCCCTGGAAGTGCGACGAGTGCGGCCAGTGTGTGCGCGGCTGCTCGATCAAAGCCATCGAGGGCATGAAGCTGCGTCAGGTGCAGACCTTGGGCCCTGTTATTGTGCACAAGGTGCGCAAGCGGCTGTGCGAAGACTGCGGCAAGCCGATGCAGTTGGACATTGAGGGCAACGTTTGCCGAATTTGCGTGTCCCGCCGCAAGGCAAAAGAACGGCAGGAGGAAGCCCGGCAGCGCCGCCTGCAGCTGGAGGCCGAACAAGCCGCCAAAAAGGCTGCCGAGCAGGCCGAACAGGCCGCTGCTGAAGCTGCTGCCGAAGCAGCCCCGCAGCCCGCAGCAGCCGAACAGCCGGCTGCCGCGGTACAGGAGTAAGCCATGAACCAGAAACGAATCGGCGATTACGGGGTGCGCATCGGCAGTCTGCCTGCCGGCCCACGCAACAAGCTTTCGGACGTACCGGGGGTAACGGTGGGCCACTGGACCCTGCACGACGATACCCATCACACCGGGGTCACGGTGATTCTGCCCGGTGAAGAAAATATCTACCTGAACAAATGTGTGGCTGCCAGCTATGTGGTAAACGGCTACGGCAAAACAGCGGGTCTGGTGCAGATCGACGAACTGGGCGTGCTGGAAAGCCCCATCGCGCTGACCGGCACCCTGAATGTGGGCCTTGTGCATGACGCACTGGTGCAGTACACGCTGGACGAATGTGCCAAAGCGGGGGTCAGCGTGCGCAGTGTGAACCCGGTGGTGGGCGAATGCAACGACGGAACCCTGGGCGACAACAGCCTGCGCGCGGTGGGCTGTGCACAGGTGATGCAGGCCATTGCCGCTGCCACCGTCGATTTTGACGAGGGCGCAGTGGGCGCCGGCGCCGGCATGATCTGCCACGAGCTGAAGGGCGGCATTGGCTCGGCCAGCCGCCGCATCCGGCTGGAGGGCAAGGACTATATGGTGGGTGTGCTGGTGCAGGCCAACCACGGCCAGCTGGCAGACCTGCGCATCAACGGCGAAAACGTTGGCCCGGCGATTCGTAAAAAGGTAAAGGATAGTGTGCCGCCCCGCGCCGAAGAAAAAGGCAGCTGCATGATCATTCTTGCCACCGACCTGCCCCTTTCCGACCGGCAACTGCGCCGGGTGATCAAGCGCTGTGCGGCCGGCCTTGTGCGCAACGGCAGTTATCTGGGCCATGGCTCGGGCGATGTGTGCATCGGCTTTACCACCGCCAATCGCCTGCGCGAGGGGGACAAACAGCCGCTGCTGCAGCTGACCCAGCTGAACGAGGGGCTGATCAACCGTGCCTTCCGCGCAGCGGCCGAAGCTGCCGAAGAAGCGGTGCTGAACGCCATGGTTTCGGCCGACGGCGTAACCGGAAAAGACGGGGTGTATCGTCCGTCCCTGCGCGAATTTTTGTAAACAGAGGGCCCGACTGCGGCCACCGACACAGTTTTTATAAAAAAATTGTCCTCTTGTTCAAATTTTAGCTGGATATGGTACGTTTTTGCGCTATTGCAACATTGACGGAACAGCACTTTACTGTTATAATGTTTAAGCACCGTGAAAAAGGCAAGGTTTCCGGTCTTGTGTCTTGATTGAAAATCAATGATGAGGCAACGAGGTGTTTTCGTTGCCTCATTTTGTTTTTTCCTGCCTTGGTTCACGACCGGCCGCGCGCAAATAGAGGGATGCGCGGCGCGAATACGAAGAAATACGAAAAGAGGGAACAATTATGAAGAATGCAATTACCCGCCGCCAGTTTCTGAAGGCTGCCGGTGCAACTGCTGCCCTGTCCGGCGCTGCCGGTCTGCTGACCGCCTGCGGCGGTGGATCTTCCTCCGCTGCTTCCGGTGGTGCTGGCGCGGCTGACACCACCTACACCATCCTGTACTCCAGCCAGCCCTCCACCCTGAACTACCTGACTACCGGCTCTGACATTGAGATGACCGTTGGCGCCAACTGCGTTGACACTCTGGTCGAGTACGACAACAAGGGCGTGATGAAGGAAGGCCTGGCCACCGAGTGGACCTGGGACGCCGACACCCTGACCTGGACCTTTAAGCTGCGCGAGGAGAACTGGGTTGACATGAACGGCGAAGTGGTGGCTCCTGTTACCGCACAGGACTTTGTGGATGCCATGAAGTATGTACTGGATCCCGCCAATGCTTCCTCCAACTCCAGCCTGGTCACCAGCTACATTGCCGGTGCCGATGAATACTACGAGTATCAGGCCTGCCTGACCAACGCCAAGGCTGGTCTGGTGGATGAGGGCACCAGCTACACTGTGGACGCTGCCGGTGTGGTTACCGTGACCGAGGCCGACGGCACCGCCACCACCTATGACCCCGTTGCCTTCGAGACCGTGGGCGTTAAGGCTGTGGATGAGCACACCCTGCAGTACACCCTGACCTATGACTTCCCTGGCTTCCTGAGCCTGCTGGTCTATCTGCCCTACGAGCCTGCCTACGGCCCCCTGCTGGAGCAGGCCGCCGACCAGTTTGCCACCAGTGCCGAAACCACCTACAGCTGCGGCGCTTACTACCTGAGCAGCTTCGAGGTGGAAAGCTGGAGCCTGACCAAGAATGCCGAAAACTACGACGCCGACAAGGTGTATGTGGAAGAGATCCAGCGCATTTACAACGCCGAAGCCGGCACCGTTGGCCCCGAGATGATCAAGCGTGGCGAGATCGACGAAGCCACCATCGGTTCTGACATTCTGGACAGCTGGCTGGCCGACCCCGCCACCAAGGAACTGGTGTCGATGGACCGCCCCAGCACCAACTACACCTATTTCTACCTGTTCAACTTCATGCCCTTTGCTCACAGCTTCCCCAACTGGGAAGTCGGCGGTATGGAGGCCGAATACGAGCCCGAAAACTGGGCCAAGGCCATCAACAACACCAACTTCCGCAAGAGCATCATGCATGCCATCAACAAGAACGTTACTCTGGCTGTGCAGGCCCCCGAAGGCTACGAAAGCTACAAGCTGAATACCATCACTCCTCCGTCCTTCTGCGCCACCACCGCTGGTGTGGACTACACCAAGTGCGGCAAGCTGGCCAATGTGGGCGAAAGCTTTGACGAGGCCAAGGCCAAGCAGTTCCGTGATGCTGCCATCCCCGAGCTGAAGGCTGCCGGTGTCACCCTGCCCATCAAGATTCAGGTGCCCTACAACCCCTCCAGCACCGACTGGGATAAGGAATGCCAGGTGCTCAAGCAGCAGGTCGAGGGCGTGCTGAACGACGGTGCCGATTACATCGAGATGATCATCACCACCGGCCCCTCTGACAACTTCCTGTCTGCGGTTCGCCGCGACGGCAAGTATGCCTTCCTGAAGTCCAACTGGGGTGCCGACTACTCCGACCCTGAAACTGAGTCTGATCCCTTCTACCAGGCCGAGGGTGCCCGCGGCAGCCGTTACAGCTACCTGCGCACCGGCGTGGAGGACGGCTTCATCACCGGCGAGACCGCTGATGCCGTCATGAGCTACATGACCCAGATCGAGGCCGCCAAGAAGATCACCACCGACATCGACGCCCGCTACGAGGCTTTTGCCAACGCCGAGGCTACCCTGATCGAGAATGCCCTGATCATTCCCCTGAGCATGAGCGTGCCTGCCTACATTGCCACCCGCCTGAACTACTGGGAAGGCCAGTACGCTTCCACCGGCTTCTCCAACAAGCGCATGAAGGGCATCCACCTGCTGGATCACTACGTATCCATGGCCGAGTACGAGGGCAACCGCGACGCCCGCTAAGGCGGCGCATCCGCTTAATTTTACACCATAGCACGAAGGCTGCCTTTGGGATAAGGCAAGGGCAGCCTTCGATTTTTCATGCTGGGGCCTCTTGCACAAAACCGGCATAAAGTTACGATACTACGCAATTTAGCAGAAAGGTGCTGCGGATATGGTAAAATATCTTGCAAAACGAATCGGCCGCTCGGTGCTGACCTTGTTCATCATCGTAACGCTGGTGTTCTGTCTTCTGCGGCTGATGCCCGAAGAAGGCTATTTTGCAAACTACGAAAAAATGAGCGACGCGCAGATCCAGGCTGGTCTGCAGGCAATGGGTCTGCTGGACCCGCTGCCGGTGCAGATCGTCAATTTCTGGAAAGGCATCCTCACCGAGTTTGATCTGGGTGTAAGCCATATCTACAAGATCAACGTGCCGGTCACCGAGGTTCTGGCCACCCGCATTCCGGTGTCGGTCAAGCTGGGCAGCATGGCGCTTTTGCTGTCGCTGCTGCTGGGCCTGCCCATGGGTCTGATGATGGGCCGGTTCAAGCACCGCCTGCCCGACAAGATCGGCACGGCTATTATTGTGTGCATTCAGGCGGTACCCGCCGCGGTGTATTACCTGTACATCCAGATGTACGGCACCACTGCACTGGGCGTAGGCCTGCTGTTCCAGAAGGACAACTGGCTGTACTGGGTGCTGCCGGTGTGCTCGATGGCGCTGGGCAACATTGCCTTCTACGGCATGTGGCTGCGCCGCTATATGGTGGACGAAAGCAACAAGGACTATGTGCGTCTGGCCCGCGCCAAGGGCGTAAGCGAAAACGGCATTGCCTTCAAGCATGTGTTCCGCAACGCCATGGTGCCCCTGATTCAGTACATTCCTTCCGGTTTTCTGAACACGGTGGTGGGTTCGATCTACATCGAAAGCCTGTATTCCATCCCCGGCATGGGCGGCCTGCTGGTTACCTGTGTGCAAAAGCACGACAACACCATGGTGCAGGGCATCGTTCTGCTGTTTGCCTGCGTGGGCATCATCGGCCTGATTCTGGGCGACCTGCTGATGGTCATCATTGACCCGCGCATCAGCTTTGGTAAGAAAGAAGGTGGCCGCTGATGTTGTTCCGTATGCGAGACGAAAAACAAAAAACGCTGGAGGCACAGCTGAATGCTGCCGCCGAAGCAACCCTTACCCCCGAAGAGGAAGCCGCCCTGTTTGTGCCGGCCGAATTCAGCGAAGAAAAGGCCGAAGCCACCGGCTATTCCAACTATTCCTACTGGGGCAGCACCTTCCGCGCCTTTTTGAAAAACAAGTTTGCGGTGGTGCTGCTGATCGCCCTGCTGGCGGTGGTAACCTTTGCCTTTGTGCAGCCCCACATTCCCGGTCAGGTGGATCCCAACTACTGCGCTATCAATCCCGAAACCGGCATCCAGTACCGCAACGTGGCCCCCGGCGAGCACGGCTTTTTCTGGGGCTCCAACCCCATCGGACAGGACCTGTGGGCCCGCATCTGGGCCGGCACCCGCACCAGTCTGACCATTGCGTTCTGCGTGGCCATCATCGAGGCGGTGCTGGGCATTACGGTGGGTGTGCTGTGGGGCTATGTGCGCCAGCTGGACTTTATCTTTACCGAGATCTACAACATCTGCGATAACATCCCCAGCACCATTATTCTGCTGCTGATCAGCTATGTGGCCAGCCCCAGCGTGGCCACCCTGATCCTTGGCATGTCCATCACCGGCTGGATCCAGATGGCCCGCTTTATCCGCAACCAGATCCTCATCATCCGCGACCGTGACTACAACGTGGCGTCCCGCTGCCTTGGTACCCCCACCTTCCGTATCGTGATGAAGAATCTGCTGCCCTATCTGGTGTCGGTGATCATGCTGCGCATGGCCCTTACCATTCCCGCTGCCATCGGCAGTGAGGTGTTCATCACCTACATCGGCCTGGGCCTGTCGGTCGAGGTGCCCTCGCTGGGCAACCTGATCAACGACGGCCGCAAGGTGATGATGCAGGCCGGCCTGCAGTATCAGCTGCTGTACCCGGCCATGATCCTCAGCTTTGTTACCATTTCCTTCTATCTGATCGGCAACGCCTTCTCGGACGCCGCCGACCCGAAAAATCATGTGTAAGGGGGCGAATCGATGACCGAACTGAACAACCGGGAAGTCATTCTTTCCGCCCGCGACGTGAACATCAAGTTTGACCTGCGCGGCAAGACCCTGCACGCCATCCGCGGCATCGACCTGGACCTGTACAAGGGCGAGGTTCTGGCCGTGGTAGGTGAGTCGGGCAGCGGCAAGTCGGTGTTCACCAAGTCCTTCATGGGCCTGCTGGACGCCAACGGCTATATCTCCGGCGGCACGCTGGAATATTTTGGCCGCGACGACGGCCAGCCGGTGATGCTTTCGGACCTGAAAGGGGAGAAGGACTGGCTGAGCATCCGCGGCCGCGAGATCGCCATGATCATGCAGGACCCCATGACCAGCCTGAACCCGCTGAAAACCATCGGCCAGCAGATCATGGAGGCCGTGGTGCTGCATCAGGGCCTGAAGGGCGCCGAGGCCAAAGCCAAAACGCTGGAATACCTGCGGGACGTGGGCATTGTGGACGCCGAGCGCCGCTTTGACCAGTACCCCCACGAGTTTTCGGGCGGCATGCGCCAGCGCGTGGTGATCGCCATTGCGGTGGCCTGCAACCCCCAGATCCTGATCTGTGACGAACCCACCACCGCGCTGGACGTGACCATTCAGGCCCAGATCCTTGAACTGCTGAAGGAGATGCGGGTCAAGTACAAGCTGACCATCGTGCTGATCACCCACGACCTTGGCGTTGTGGCCAACATTGCCGACCGTGTGGCGGTGATGTACGCCGGCGATATTGTCGAGATCGGCACCTCGGACGAGGTGTATTACGACCCCCGGCATCCCTATACCTGGGCGCTGCTGTCCAGCATGCCGCAGGTGGGCGTAAAGGGCGAGGATCTGTTCAACATTCAGGGTACCCCGCCCAACCTGTTCGTCCACATCGAGGGCGACGCCTTTGCTCCCCGCAACCCCCACGCGCTGAAGATCGATTTCGTCAAGCGCCCGCCTTACTTTGAGGTGTCGCCCACCCACAAGGCCAAAACCTGGCTGCTGGATCCGCGCGCACCCAAGGTAGACCCGCCCGCTGTGGTGGAAAAACTGCGCAATGGAGGTCTGCACCGTGGAAAATAAAGAACGTGAAGTGCTGCTGCAGGTCAAAGACCTGCAGATCAGCTACGGCAGCGGCCGCAAAAAGTATGTGGCGGTGAAAAACGCCAACTTCGAGATCTATAAGGGCGAAACCTTTGGTCTGGTGGGCGAGTCGGGCAGCGGCAAAACCACCATCGGCCGCGCCATCATGCGCATCATTCCCACCAGCGGCGGCGAGATCCTGTACAAGGGTCAGAAAATCAACGGCCGCATCTCCCGCGCGCTGGACCGCAAGGTCATCAAGGAAATTCAGATGATCTTCCAGGATCCGCAGGCTTCGCTGAACGAGCGCGCCAAGGTCAGCTACATTGTGGGCGAAGGCCTGATGAATGTGCGCAAAGAGCTTACCGCCCAGCAGCGGGAAGAGCTGGTGCGTCAGGCACTGGGCGAAGTGGGCCTGCTGCCCGAGTTTGCCAGCCGCTTCCCCCACGAGTTTTCGGGCGGCCAGCGGCAGCGCATCGGCATTGCCCGCAGCCTGATCGTCGAACCCGAGTTCATCATTGCCGACGAGCCCATCTCGGCGCTGGATATGTCCATCCGTGCACAGGTGCTCAATCTGCTGCGTCAGCTGCAGCGCGAGCGCGACATCACCTATCTGTTCATTGCACATGACCTGTCGGTAATGCGGTATATCTCTGACCGTATCGCGGTCATCCACAAGGGTGATATCGTTGAACTGGCCGACGCCGAAGAGCTGGTCAGCCATCCGCTGCACCCCTACACCCGTGCGCTGCTGTCGGCTCTTCCCATGCCGGATCCCCGCTACGAGCGGGAAAAGCGGCTGCAGGTGTACGATCCCACCATGCACAACTACGAGGTGGAGGGCCCCACCTGGCGCGAGGTGCGCCCCAAGCACTATGCCTACTGCAACGCCGCCGAGGCCGAAGCGTGGGCCGGGCTGTACAACGACTGAACAAAAAAGGAAGCATCCGAAAGGATGCTTCCTTTTTTATGCAGCCGGTCAGTCAGCTTCGCTCATCCACCCGCAGCCCAGCTCCAGCCGGCCGTCCTCCCATGCAAAGGCAGGGATGCCGATGCCCCCGGCCTGTTTGACCGGGCCGAATTCCGGCCTGCTGTCCCGCAGGGCCAGAAAAGCCTTCAGGTTGGCGGTGCTGGCGGTGATGTCCACAAATTCGGCGGCAATGCCCTTTTCCTTCAGCAGGGCATGGGCCTCGACGCAGTCGGGGCAGATGTCGGCGCCGTAATATTTCAGCATGGATTGGGGCCTCCTTTGGTTTGATAATAAGATTGTAGCACAAAACAGTGGGTTGTGGTATCATAAAAGCACATCGTTTTATGTCAAAGGGGGCTGTTGTATGCTTACCATCACCTTGCTTGGCTGCGGCGGCACCATGCCGCTGCCGGGGCGCGCGCTCAGCAGCTGCGCTGTCACCATGGCGGGCCGCACGGTGCTGTTCGACTGCGGCGAGGGTACCCAGACTGCCTGCCGGGCGCAGCATGTCAGCCTGTATAAGATCGATCATATCTGCCTGACCCATTTTCACGGTGACCATATCTTTGGCCTGCCCGGCCTTTTGCAGAGTATGGGCAATGCCGGCCGCAAGAAGCCTGTTACCGTATACGGCCCCAAAGGGCTGGATGAACTGATGCGGCATTTTCTGGCCATGTGCCCCGGGCTGCCTTTTGGGGTAAAACTCTGCGAGCTGCACCCCGGCCCGGGCGGCGGCCCTATGCTGCTGCCCGACATGGACGGGCTGCGGCTGACTGCCTTTGAGGCCGAACACCGGGTGCCCTGCATTGGGTATCAGCTGCAGCTGCCCCGTGCCGGCCGGTTTGATCCTGCCGCCGCCGAAACGCTGGGGGTGCCTCGTCCTCTTTGGAAAAAGCTGCAGCAGGGCGAACCGGTAGCCCTGCCCGATGGCAGCGCTGTCGTTCCGGAACAGGTGCTGGGCCCTGCCCGCAAAGGGCTTTCGGTGGTGTTCTGCACCGACAGCCGCCCCTGCGCGGCGCTGCAGAAAGCAGCCCAAAACGTTGATCTGCTCATCTGCGATGCCACCTATGGCGACGACCGCCAGTGGGATAAGGCGGTGGAGTTTGGTCACAGCACCTTCCGTGAAAGCGCGGGCCTTGCCGCCTTTGCGGATGTAAAGCGGCTGTGGCTGACCCACTATTCTGCCGCCATCGAAGATCCGGCCGAGTATCTGCCCATTGCGCACGAAATTTTCCCTGCGGCGGAAGCAGGCTTTGACGGCAAGCGACTGGAACTGAAATTTGAAGAACGCTGAATTCCCTTGACAAATACCCCCGTGGGGTATATCCTTGTGACAGGATGTATACCCCGCGGGGGTATAATTTTGAGAAGGGAGGCCATCCATGTCTGATCGGCACGATACTGTTGCCTGCAGCTGCTGCGGCAGCCGCCACAAATATCGGGACAAAACCAGCCCCGAATACCAAAATCTGATCCGCCGGCTGAACCGCATCGAAGGGCAGGTGCGCGGGGTGCGCAATATGGTAGAGGAAGACCGCTACTGTATCGACATTCTGACCCAGGTCAGCGCCATTTCGGCCGCGCTGGAGGCCTTTAACGAAGCACTGCTCACCGAGCATATCAAAAGCTGCGTGGTCGAGGATATTCGCGCCGGCAGCGATACCGCGGTGGACGAACTGTGTAAAACCCTGCACAAGCTGATGAAATAAAGGAGAAGCTATGCAAAAATTTTCTGTCACCGGCATGAGCTGTGCCGCCTGCAGCGCCCATGTGGAAAAGGCCGTCAAGGCGGTTCCGGGGGTGCAAAGCGTGGCGGTCAGCCTGCTGACCAATTCCATGGGGGTGGAATTTGCCGCCCCGGCTACTGCCGAAAGCATCTGCGCTGCGGTGCAGGCTGCCGGCTACGGCGCAGCGCCCGAAGCCGCTGCCGGCGCGGCTGCTCCCAGCCCGGCTGCCGCCCGCGACGCACTGGAAGATCACGAGACCCCCAAGCTGCGCCGTCGGCTTGTCGCCAGCCTTGTGCTGCTGCTGCCGCTGATGTACGTTTCCATGGGGGTTGCCATGTGGGGCTGGCCGGCCCCGGCTGCGTTGGCCCAAAATCCGCTGGCCATCGGCCTGTATCAGCTGCTGCTGTCGGCGCTGGTGATGATCATCAACCAGAAATTTTTCATCAACGGCTTTCAGGGCCTTGTGCGCAAAGCCCCCAATATGGACACTCTGGTGGCCATGGGCAGCGCTGCCGGCTTTGTGTACAGCACGGCTGCTTTGTTCCAGATGGCCCACGCCGCATGGCAGGGCAATACCGAACACGCCGCCCACTTCATGCACGAGTTCTATTTCGAAGCCTCGGCCATGATCCTTACCCTGATCACGGTGGGCAAAATGCTGGAAGCCCGCAGCAAGGGCAAAACCACCAACGCCATCAAGGCATTGATGGATCTTGCCCCCAAAACCGCCAATGTCCTGCGCGACGGTGCCGAGCTGACCGTTCCGGTGGAGCAGGTGGTACTGGGCGACCTGTTTGTGGTGCGCCCCGGCGAAAGCATCCCGGTGGACGGTGTGGTCACCGAGGGTGAAAGCGCAGTGAACGAAGCCGCCCTTACCGGCGAAAGCCTGCCGGTGGATAAGTTTGTGGGCAGTACGGTCAGCGCCGGCACCATGAACCAGAGCGGTTTTCTGACCTGCCGCGCTACCCGCATCGGTCAGGACACCACCATCAGCCAGATCATCAAGATGGTCGAGGATGCCGCTGCCACCAAAGCCCCCATCGCCAAAATTGCCGACAAGGTTTCGGGCGTATTTGTACCCGCCGTTATCAGCATTGCGCTGGTCACGCTGGTCATTTGGCTGCTGGCCGGGCAGAGTTTTGGCTTTGCGCTGGCCCGCGGCATCAGCGTACTGGTCATCAGCTGCCCCTGTGCGCTGGGCCTTGCCACCCCGGTGGCTATCATGGTGGCCAGCGGTGTGGGCGCTAAAAACGGCATTCTGTTCAAAACCGCCGCCGCACTGGAGCAGGCGGGCAAAACCGATATCGTGGTGCTGGACAAAACCGGCACCGTTACCGAGGGCAAGCCCAGCGTTACCGATCTGGTCTGCGCTCCGGGCATTACCGAGCAGCAGCTGCTGGTTCTGGCTGCCTGTCTGGAAGAAAAAAGCGAGCATCCGCTGGCCCGGGCGGTCATCGATAAGGTGCGCAGCCTGCACCTGCAGTACCCCGGAGTGGAAAACTTCCGTGCCCTGCCAGGCCATGGTGTGGCCGGCAAGCTGGGCGAGCATGATGCGGTGGGCGGCAACGCCGCCCTGATGCGGGGCCGTGGCCTGCTGACCAAAGAACTGGAGGCCGAGGGCAAGCGGCTGGCCGCCGAGGGCAAAACCCCGCTGTACTTTGGCGCGGGCGA
>JAFULE010000232.1 GCA_017483235.1 Faecalibacterium sp.
CTTTCTGTTTGTGGGCAGCAAATTTGACGACGCCGATGTCCCCCCCTGGGCCATGAAGGTGGTTTTGGACGAAACCGAATTTCTGCCCGCCAAAGGGGCCGACCCGTCGGCACTGGCCGCCGCTCTTGCCGAAGATGACGACTTTGACGCCCTGCGCGACTTGAACAACACCTGAGAGGAACCAAACTATGAACATCAAACGAGCCAAACAGGAAATTCTGCGCACGGTGCGCGCCTATCTTGCAAAGGACGACGCCGGAGAGTATCGCATTCCCGCGGTGCGCCAGCGCCCCATTCTGCTGATGGGCCCGCCGGGCGTGGGCAAAACCCAGATCATGGAGCAGGCTGCCCGGGAAAGCGGCATTGCCCTTGTAGCCTACACCATCACCCACCACACCCGCCAAAGCGCGGTGGGCCTGCCCTTTATCCGGCAGAAGGTGTACGGCGACAAAGAGTTTTCGGTCACCGAATACACCATGAGCGAGATCATTGCCAGCATCTACGAAAAGATGGAGGCCACCGGTCTGCGCGAGGGTATTCTGTTCATCGACGAGATCAACTGTGTAAGCGAAACACTGGCCCCCACCATGCTGCAGTTTCTGCAGTGCAAAACCTTTGGCAATCAGGCGGTACCCGCCGGCTGGCTGATTGTGGCGGCCGGCAACCCGCCCGAATACAACAAATCGGTGCACGAGTTTGACATCGTTACCCTCGACCGTGTGCGCCGCATGGACATCGAGCCGGATCTGGGCGTGTGGAAAGAATACGCCCGTGCGGCCCGGCTGCATCCTGCGGTTTTAAGTTATCTGGAGCTGCACCCCGCCCATTTTTACCGGGTGAACGCCGATGTGGAAGGCACCCAGTTCGTTACTGCCCGCGGCTGGGAGGATCTGTCCAACCTGCTGAGTTCTTACGAAGCACTGGGGCTGGAGGCCGACGAAGAACTGGTGGCCCAGTACCTGCAGCACAAGGAGGTGGCCGCCGAGTTTGCCGCCTATCTGGCGCTGTACCGCCGCTATCAGGACGATTACGGGGTAGAGGATATTCTGAACGGCACCGTAAAGCCTGCCGTATACGCCCGGCTGATGAACGCCGCCTTTGACGAGCGGCTGTCGCTGGTGGGGCTGGTGCTGGCCGGACTGGACGCCCGCTTTGCTGCCCATGCCCAGCTGCAAACGGTGACCGATTTGTGCTATGCGGTGCTGAAGGACTATACAAAAGCGCTTACCGCCCCGGCCGACTGCAGTGCACACGCACTGTACGAGCCGCTGCTTTCCGCCTTCGAGGCCGAAACCACCCAGAAGACCTCCGCCAACCTGCTGGACAAGAGCACCCTTGCCGCCCGGCGTGAAGCTGCCGCCCTGCTGCGCAGCTGGGGGGCGGCGCTGAAGGCCCAGCGCCCCAGCCCCGATACTGCCTTTACGGTGGTCAAAGCCGGTTTTGACCAGCTGAACACCCGCCGCATGGCTGCCGAGGACACTGCCGACGCCGCACTGGAGTTTGCCTTCGATTTTATGACCCAAGGCTTTGCCAACGGGCAGGAGCTGGTGGTGTTTATCACTGAGCTGACCCTGCGGCCGCTGGCCCACACCTTTATCACCGAAAACGGCTGTGACCGCTATTTTGCTTTGAGCCGCGACCTGCTGCTGGATAGCCGCCGCGACACCCTGCGCCGTGAACTGGCCGCCGAGCAGGCCCGGTTCGGGCAGCTGTAACCCTTTTGCCGAAAGGATCGCTTCATCATGCTGGAAAATCTGATGTTCAGCTTAAACAGCACCATGCCGCTGTTTTTTATCATGGTGCTGGGCTATCTTCTGTTTCAGAAAAAATTTCTCACACCGGAATTTGTTTCGGTGGCCAATAAGTTTGTATATAACGTTACCCTGCCGGTGATGCTGTTCAAAGATCTTGCCGCCACCGACATCCGCGCCAGCTTTGACGGGCGGTTTGTGGGCTTTTGCGCCTTTGCCACCGCCGCCAGCATTCTGGTCATCTGGGGGCTGTGCCGCCTGTTTTTGAAGGACAAATCCATTGTGGGCGAATTTGTACAGGCCTGCTACCGCTCGTCGGCGGCCATTCTGGGCACTGCCTTTATCCAGAACATCTATGGCACCAGCGGCATGAGCGGGCTGATGATTCTGGGCAGCGTGCCGCTGTACAACATTTTTGCGGTGCTGATTCTGGTGGTGGAAAGCCCCGCCGACGGTGCCCACACCGAACCGCTGGGCAAAAAGCTGCGCCGCAGCGTGGGCAAGATTTTTACCAACCCCACCCTGATCGGCATTGCCGCCGGTTTTGCTGCCAGCCTTTTGCAGCTGCCCATTCCCACCATGGTCGGCAAGGCGCTGAACAGCCTGGGCGGCATGACCAGCCCTCTGGCCCTGCTGGCCATCGGTGCCGGCTTTCAGGGTGCGGCGGCACTGGCCAAAATCAAACCAACTGTTGCTGCCACCCTGATCAAGCTGGTGGTGCTGCCCGCGGTGTTTCTGCCCATAGCGGTGCGGCTGGGCTTTGCCGACCAGAAGCTGGTGGCCCTGCTGGTGATGCTGGGTACCATCACCACCCCGTCGGCCTATGTTATGGCCAAACAGCTGGGGCACGACGGTACCCTGACCGGCAGCGTGTGCGCCGCCACCACCCTGTTCAGCGCCGTTACGCTGACTTTCTGGTTGTTCTGGGCGCGCAGCGGCGGGTACATTGTATAATTTCGCATAGCAAAAGCCCCCGGCGATCTGCCGGGGGCTTGTTTTTTGCTTTTATTGGATGTACGGCCGCAGCCCTTCGATCAGGTTTTGGGTGTAGATGGCTGCACCGGCGGTGTTCAGGTGATTGTTGGTATCGTAAAAATATTCTGCCTCCATCAGTGCACAGTCCATCGACAGCACCACAGGGGCCTGCACCGCCCCGGCAACCATCTGCTCAAATGCTGCAATCTGCTGCGAATCGGACACCACCGCTTTTTCGTTCAGCGGGGCAAAGGCATACAGTACGGTAACCCCACGCTTTTGCATTTTTTCTACAAAGCGTTCGATTTTTTTCAGGTTCTGCTTGCTGAACTCAGCCGGCGCCAGCGAGATCGGGTCCTCGGTGCGGTAACCGTCGGGCATAATGTTGGTGCGCTGTTCCACTACGTCACCCAGCGGGCCAAACTGACGGTGATAGTCCAGTACCACAACGCCTTCTTCTTCCAGCTTTTTCATCGAGTTGTAGTACTGCATTCCGGTGGTAAACAACCCCGGATAATAGGACAGCGGCATAAAGCGCCACACATCCCAGTCGTCGCCGGCACTGCTCCACACCAGCTCGTAATTGATAATGCCCTGCCGCAGCATCTGCTGTTCGGGGGCAAACACAATGATGTCCCCTTTTACCGCATAGGTTTCCAGCATGGCAAGATAAAAATCCAGCCCCTGATACACCGTCGCACCCACATTGATGGTGGGTACGCCAAGTGCGTCAATGATCATCTGACAATTGGTGCCGTACGGGGAAGATGACCCGCCCACCAGAACGATACGGGGGCTTTCGGTCTGCTGCAAAAGGTCTATCTTATGGTGAGTGGTGCCGGCCAGCGAATCGGCGCGGTGATCCATGCCAAACAGCAAAAAACCAAACAGCACCAGAAAGGATGCCGACACCGCAACGGCCATGCAAAACATCTTGAATAAGTAGCGTACCAATTCACGCATTCGGGTTTTCGTCTCCTTTCGCGCAGATCAAAACTGGAAGTAGATAAAGTCCGCTTCCACACCGGCGGGGCGGAAGGCCAGCGCCAGCAAAATGGAAAAGCCCATGGCCCAGTAAAACAGATAGCGCACCATCCGCTTTTGCTGCAGCAGATTGTGCAGCGCATCGCCCCTATAGTAGCCGATGCCATCGTATACCGCCAGCACCGCAAACAGCAGCAGAGTAATACCCAGCTGCATAGCACCCATACCGGCTGCCTCCACATAGGTCAGCAGATGCAGCGGATTCAGGCCGCGGTGCAGGTTGCCCAGCACATACATCAGATCGGTCAGGTTGTTGGCCCGGAAGAAGATCCAGCCAAACACCGCCAGCACCAGCGTGGAACCGGTACGCACCACGTTCAGCAGCTTGCCCTTTGCAGTGCCCTGCAGGCTTTGCTGATACGCGTCCAGCCTGCGCACGTAAAAGCTTTCGATGCACAGCAGAATGCCGTGGTAAAGCCCCCACAAAACAAAGGTCCAGTTGGCGCCGTGCCACAAGCCACTGAAGCCAAAGGTGATGATCAGGTTGAGCAGATGCCGATGCTTTGCGCAC
>JAFULE010000233.1 GCA_017483235.1 Faecalibacterium sp.
GTGCGCAAAGCATCGGCATCTGCTCAACCTGATCATCACCTTTGGCTTCAGTGGCTTGTGGCACGGCGCCAACTGGACCTTTGTTTTGTGGGGGCTTTACCACGGCATTCTGCTGTGCATCGAAAGCTTTTACGTGCGCAGACTGGACGCGTATCAGCAAAGCCTGCAGGGCACTGCAAAGGGCAAGCTGCTGAACGTGGTGCGCACCGGTTGCACGTTGGTGCTGGCGGTGTTTGGCTGGATCTTCTTCCGGGCCAACAATCTGGAAGATCTGAGGTATATCTTTGCCAACATCACCCGCGGGCTGAACCCGCTGCGGCTGTTCCACTATGCTGCTGCCCTTACCATGCAGTATTACCAGATCTGGCTCTGCCTTGGGCTGATCGCCCTGCTGGCGGTGTACGACGGCATCCAGTATTACAAGGGCGACCCCCTTGTGCTGATGAAAAAGCTGCCCTTTGCGGTGCGGTTTGTGCTGTACTGGGCCTGCGGCTGTGCCATTCTGCTGGCGCTGATGACCCGCCCGGTGGGCGCCGCCGCCGACTTTATCTATTTCCAGTTCTGAGGGAGGTGCCGCTGTGAAGAATTTTCTCATCAAAAGCGCCGCCCTGCTGGTGGCCATTGCCATGCCCTTTGCCCTGTGGCTGGGCTGGATGCTCCGCCTGCCCGATCCTCTGGCCGGCAGCATTGCCGGCAGCATTCGCTTCAAAGCCGACCTGCTGCAGCAGGTGCAGGGCCCCCGCGTTATTTTTGCGGGCGGTTCCTCGTCGCCCTACGGCCTGAACTGCCAGATGGTCACCGACCAGCTGGGGGTAAACGCCTTTACCGTTGGCGCCACCGCCTATCTGGGCATTGATCTGTACCTGAACCTGCTGGAAGAGCACGCCCAGCCCGGCGATATCATTGTTCTGGCCCCCGAAAGCAGCATCATGCAGAACGATGCCGCCGACTATTCGCTGGTGTGGATGGGCGCCGGTACCGATCCGGATATCTGGCGGTGCATGCCGCTGCGGTATCTGCCCGGCCTGTTTACCGCCAGCTATCGCTACTACCAGTTGAAAACCCAGCCCGGCACCGACACCGGCTTTGACCAGCGGTTCGGCCCCATGGGCGATGTGGTGATCCAGCGCGAAACCCAGCTGGAAAGCGGCTACAACAGCAACGACCTGTTTGACCTTGCGCCCGAAAACATCCGCAGCAAAACCATCCGGCAGATCAACCGCTTTGCCGCAAAGATGGAAAAGAGGGGCGTGACGGTGCTGTATGCCTTTGCCCCCTTTGCCGAAAAAGCGGTGATCAGCACCCCCGAAGAAACCGCAGCCTATGCACAGGCAATCGAACAGCGGCTGAACATCCCGGTCATTCTCACCCTGCAGCAGGCCGCCTTCGACGGGCAGTATATGTACGATTCCAACAATCATCTGACCACCGCGGGCGCCGCCATCAATACCCAGAACCTGATCGACGGCCTGCGCCCCTATCTGAACCACTGATCACAACAAACAAAACCGCCTGCCCCGGCATCGCTGTCGTGGCAGGCGGTTTTTCTGTTTTTGAAACGAAGCAAGGTAAAATAACAAGAAAAAAATAAAGTTTTCCCGGGAAATATCACCCGTTTTCTTCCGCGCATTCGGGTGTAAAACATCTCCACGGGTAGTGGGCGGGCATTTCGGTGCAGAATTCCATCCGTTTGCCGGTGGCAGGGTGGAAAAAGGCAATGCGGGCGCACTGCAGGGCAATGGGGCATTTCACCCGGCTGCCGTATTTGCCGTCCCCCAGAAGGGGGTGCTTGCGGCTGGCAAACTGCACCCGGATCTGATGGGTGCGGCCGGTGTGCAGCAATACCCGGCACAGGCTGACCGGCAGGGAGGCATCCGGCTGCCCGGCGTCGGCAGCGGCAAGCAGGGTGTAATCCAGCAGCGCTTCCTTGGCGCCCTTGCGGCCGGTGTTGACCGGGTACACCTTGCGGGCGCGGCTGTCCTTGAACAAAAAGTCCCGCATCCGGCCCTGTGCCGGGTCGGGGGTGCCAAGGCAGACACAGCGGTATTACTTTTCCAATCGGCGGTCGGCCACCTGTGCCGACAGGGCCGCAGCAGCGGCCGGGGTGCGGGCATACACCATCACGCCGCTTACCCCCACGTCCAGCCGGTGCACCACACCCACATAGGCGTTGGGACTGCCCCATGCAGCACGCAGCAAGCCGGGCATACCGTTTTCGGCTGCTGTGGTGTCCTCACTGGAAACACCGGATGGTTTTGTACAAACGGTTATATACTGATCCTGATACAGAACGGTCATAGCAATCGAAAAAAGGGCGGGTCGCCCGCAAGAACAGACAGGCGGCGGTTGGTGATCAAAACGGAAAAAGGCGGGCGCAAAACCTGCCGCCGGTTACAGCCTGCCTTCGGCCTGCAGGGCTTTCACCTTCAGAATGGCGGTCACGGTTTTGGCGTCCTCGATCTGGCCGGCCATCACCATGCGGTAAGCTTGGTCCAGTGGGATGCGCTGCGGGGTCAGGAACTCGCCTTCGTCGGGGCGGCTCTGGTTCTGGTGCAGACCCACGGCGGCCCAGATGTAGATCTTTTCGGTGCAGTAGCCCACAGTGGGGTACA
>JAFULE010000234.1 GCA_017483235.1 Faecalibacterium sp.
CATGGTTCTCCTCTTTTGAGTACACCATTTCCTACTACTTTGATCTTTCGGGATATGCGGACATGGCGATCGGCCTGGGCTGGATGTTCAACATCCGCATCCCCCAGAACACCGCCCGGTAAAGGCCGGTCGGTCCCTCGGCACACCGCCCCGGCTGTTCCTGCGGGAACGGCCGGTTCTTTTTTTGTCTTTCCCCCTGCCGCGTCGCACGCTTTTATGGTATGATAAAGAAAAAACGGCGGCGCCGCCGGCGTCCGCCCTACACCTACTGCAAAGCGAGGTACCTGCCATGAAAATGATCCATATGGAATGTCCCGGTTATCCCGATGCGTCGCTGGAGGGATATCTCCTCGACTGCGAGCTTACCCTTGGGCAGGCTGCTGCCCGGCCGGCCGTGGTGGTCTGCCCCGGCGGCGGTTATGTGTACTGCTCCCCCCGCGAGGGCGAACCGGTGGCCCTCAGCTATGCGGCGCAGGGCTTCCATGCCTTTGTGCTGCGCTATTCCACCGGATGGGAAGCCGCCGGCTTTGCCCCGCTGCAGCAGGTCAGCTGGGCCATCGGGCTGCTGCGGCAGAACGCCGAGGCATGGCACATCGACCCCGATAAGATCGTAACCTGCGGCTTTTCGGCCGGTGGCCATCTGGCCTTTGCGGCCGGCGTGCTGGCCGAGCACAAGCCCAACGCCATGATTCTGGGCTACCCGGTGGTCACCGCGCCCAACATTCCCGGGCAGGATTTTATGCTTAAATTGCTTACCGGCAGCCAGCAGGTCACCGATGAGGACGCCGCAAAGCTGAACCTGCCCGCGCAGGTCACCGCCGAAACGCCCCCGGTGTTTATGGCTGCCACCGCCGAAGATCTGCTGACCGGTTTTGGTGCGCTGGCGGTGGCCAACACCTACACCAAGCTGGGCAAGCCCTACGAGCTGCACGTGTTCCAGCACGGGCCCCACGGCTACAGCCTTGCCACCGAGGCGTCGGCCGACGGCAGCAGCCAGATGCTGAACCCCGCCTTTGCCCACTGGCAGCCGCTGAGCGTGCAGTGGCTGCACAAGGTGTTCGGCGCGCCGCAGTTTGTGGACAAATCCACCAGCAAGATGATGGGTTACCTGCAAAAGCTGGGCCTGATGCCTGAAATGAAAGCGCCCGGCGGCGAATACGCCTGACCGCCCCACCACCCAACAAAGGAGAATTGCCATGACCAACAACCCTTTTAAAGATTTTCCGGATCACATGCTGCTGGACGCCTACGAGGAATACAAGGCCCTGCGGGAGGGCAAACCGGTAAGCGCCGGTATCTATCAGGATGTGGCCGCCCAGCTGGAACAGGCCTGCCCCGGCCGCGGGGCCGCGCTGGCCGCCCACGACCTGCTGCGGGTGATGGCCGACCACTGGTACCTCAGCCTGCGCCCGGTGGGTAAAATTCTGGAAGTGGACGACGACGTGTGGCTGGTGCAGTACGGCGAAGTAAAGGAAGCCCGGGTGGTGCGGGTGCTGCCCGACGGCGAGGACTACATCTACTGGATCCAGCCCTACGACACCGAGGTGGAGCAGGAATACCCCGAAAAGCTGCTGGGCAGCGGCTTTTTCCTGACCGAGCTGGATGCCAACCGGTATCTGGAAGAAAACGGCTGATATCAGATAAAAAGGGCGGACATCCCGGCAGGGGTGCCCTCCTTTTTTTGCCCCAAAGCTGTCTGCCCCTGCCCAGTTGCGCGCAAAAAATGCCCGGTTGCGCAGGCGATTTTTCCGCTTGTTCGGCCAAACGACCGGATGCGCCGGCCTTATTGCGCGAACTTTGTCTTTTCTTCTACAATGGTGTCAACGAAGGGCGCACCGGCCGGATTTCCACTCGCCGGGCGGTGCGCCGCACAGAAAGAAAGGAGCAACATCATGGCAAGCTTTAAAGAGTTCATGGGCGCAGGCGTCGACCGCAGCAAAGATTATGCGCTCAGTGAAACCATCCGCAGCGAGTTTTACACCGATGAAGGCAAAAAGAAGCGTACCCGCGGCGTAAAGCGGTTCTTTGCGGTCACCCTGATCCTTGTGATCGTTACCGCCCTGCTCAACTGGGGCATCATTACCGACTGGGGTAATGTCAAGATCACCCGTACCACTATGGTGGGCCGCGACGGCCATTCCTTCAGCGCACTGCTGTACGTACCCGAAAGCGCCACCGACGCCGCCCCCGCCCCCGCCATCATCAACTTCCACGGCAACGCCGGCAATGCCCGCAACCACGAATCCTGGGCGGTGGAATTTGCCCGCCGCGGCTTTGTGGTGCTGTCGGTGGATCAGTTTGGTTCCGGCGATTCCGAGCAGTATATGGAAAAGTGGGGCTTCGGTGACGGCTGCATGGTAGAAGTGGGCGAAACCTACTACAACTACCTGCTGGACTGCGGCTTTGTGGATGAAAACAACATCATCGCAGCCGGTCACTCGATGGGCTGCACCTCGGCCATGGCCCTGGGCGGAAAGTACAACGCCAAGGCCATTCTGTCGGCCTCGGTGGTCACCCTGTTCCCCGACGACTACAAGGGCTACTGGGAAAGCTATCAGGGCAGCTACCTGTCCGCCACCGGCGACGTGGAAAGCACCCCCGAAAAATTTGCCGAGTCCAACCTGAAGATTCTCAACACCCGCAAGGGCTTTGAGAATGTCGATTCCTTCCAGCTGGATACCCTGTACGGTTCCTTCGAAGAGGGCAACGCCTACTACGCCACCCTGGACGAAAAGCGCATCCACGAGGCAGCTTTCGTCAACAGCGGCACCATCGGCAAGCTGCTGTGGTTCGGCCAGGAAGCAGTGGACAACGTGCCCAACTATATCGACGGCAACGATCAGGTGTGGATGTATAAGGATTACATCGGCCTGTTCGGCATCCTGTGCTTTGGCGCGTTCATCTGCGCAGTGGCTCTGGCCATCATCGAAATGGTGCCCGCCTTTGCCATCGTGCGTCAGCCCCTGCCCCGCAACGTGGGCCTGCGCAAGGGCGGCTTTGCCTTCTCGGCCGTGTGCGGCATCCTGTTCCCCTGGCTGGTGCTGAAGACCGGTGTGTTCGGCCTGCTGACCCCCAAGAACAAGAACGCCATGAACTACGGCATCTTCAACTTTACCTACGCCAACGTGGCCTTCTACACCGTTGTTGGTATGTCTCTGCTGGGCGTGCTGACCCTGATCCTGTTCCTGAACACCGACGGCAAAGAGCAGAAGCTGAAGCTGTGGGAGCTGGGCCTTGCCCCCGATGGTTCGGCCAAGCTGTCGGCTGAAATGATCCTGAAGACCCTGGCCGTTGCCCTGATGACCCTGGCGGTTGCCTTTGGCACCATCAAGCTGCAGGAAACCCTGACCGGCACCGACTTCTACGCCTGGTTCTTTGGCTTCAAGAGCATTCCCCTGTTCAAGATCCCCCACATGATCCCCTACATCCTCATCTGGATCGCCTGCTTTGTGGTGTCCGGCATTGGCATGAACGTCGAGCGTCGCCTGCCCTCCACCGGCAAGGAATGGCTGGATGACGTGCTGGCCGTTGTGGTCAACGTGGCGCTGGCCACCTTCACCATCGTGGTCATCATCGCCGTCAAGTGGCACATCCAGTCCATCGGGCAGGATAACCTGTGGCTGTTCACCTTCAACGCCGACACCCAGCGCATCTGGGGCATGCCCGCCGGCATGGCCGTTGGCGTGGGCGGCTCCACCTACCTGTTCCGCAAGACCGGCAACACCTGGCTGACTGCTATGCTGATGGGCACCGTGGCCGCTCTGTGCTGCGTGCTGTTTGGCCAGCTGCGCTTTATGTAAACCGTAACTGCGGTCTGCCGCGCAATGTAACCCGATAAAAACCCCCGCATCGCCCTGTGGCGATGCGGGGGTTTTGGTTTTGTTACGGCAGCGGGATCAGAACGGTCAGCGCAAATTTGCCCTCGTCGTTTTTATCGATGGAAAGATGCCCGTCGTATTTTTTCAGCATCTCGCTGACGTTGCGCAGGCCAAAGCCGTGGAACATGAGGTTCTCTTTGCCGGTAAGCGGCAGGCCGTTGATCAGCACCGCCTTGTTGGCGCAGGCGTTTTCAAACCGCAGAATCAGGGCGTTTGCCCGCTGTCCGCCGGAAATGTGGATGTAAGGGCTGCGCTGGGGCGGCAGCTTTTCGCAGGCTTCCAGCGCGTTGTCGATGGCATTGCCGAACAGGATGCACAGGTCGTGGTTGGATAAAAAGCTGCCGGGGCTGATGTCCAGACTGACCTTTACATCCACGCCGCGGGCCTCGGCGCCGTCCAGCTTCATGCTCAAAAGGCCGTCCACCAGCTCGCTGCCGGTGCTGTAACGGCGCTTGGCTGCTTTGTTCTGTTCCAGCAGCTGGGCAATGTAGCGGTCGGCTTCCTGCTGGTTGCCCTCATGCAGCAGCAGCTGCAGGCTGATCAGGTGGTTTTTCAGGTCGTGGTTCAGAGCGGCCAGAGCTTTCATGTTCTGGCGCTGGTTTTCAACGCCGCTCAGAAGCGCGTCGGCCACCTGCTTCTGCAGCTGCATGGCGGCGTTTTCGCGCCGGCCCCGGCGCGAGAATTCCATGTACCCCAGCAGCGCTATCAGCGAAACCTGCAGCAGCAGGTAATAGTTGCTGATCTCGGCCGAGGAGGACGGATGGCTATGAGTCAGCGGAATGGCCAGCTCGCGGCCGTACAGGGCCACCACCGCCACCAGTGCAATGGGGATCATATCGGGCAGCTGCACCGGCCCCACGCGCAGCAGCGGGGTCAGCAGGGTAAAGCCGCCGAAGCACAGCCCCTTTACCGCAAAGGTAAGGGTGATGCAAAGCAGCAAATCCACTGTGGGTTTGCCGGTAAACACGGCGGTGCCCTGAAACAGCCCATAGGTAAAGGGGGCGAAAAACAGGCTTTGCACCAGCAGGTGCAGGGTGCACCAGTACCCCACCGCGTAAACCGCCGAGGACCATCGGATGGGAAAGGACACCAGCACACACAGCAGGGTAAGCACAATGCGCAGAAAATACCGCTGCATCATATTGGACAGAAAAAGAAACTTGCCGGAGGGATACAAAATCCAGGTGGCCATCAGAAAGGCAAAGCCCAGCAGCCGGCGCCGCAGCGGAAAATAGGGCTGCTCGCTGTGCTGAAAGTACAGCATGGCAAACAGCAGATCCATGGCGTAGTTGGCCAATGCGATGGTACTCATCAGAACCGCACCCCCATAAAGCTGCCGTATTCGCTTAAAAAGGCTTTGCGCCGGTGCTTGCTGAGGGGAATGACGCTGCCGTTGGTCATGGTCAGGCTGTCGCGCCCGATGAACGAAACCTCGTTGAAGGCGATCAAATAGCTTTTGTGGCAGCGGAAAAACCCAAGGGGCAGCAGCAGCGGCTCCACCACGGCCAGCTGCAGGTTGCCCTCCACCCGGCCGCTTTTCAGAATAAAGCTGGTTTTGTGCTGGTACACCTCGGCGTAGATCAGCTCGGCGGGGTCCACGGTGCGCAGGCCATCCTCGGTTTTTATCAGCAGTTTTTTCGGCGGCTCGGCCTCGGCAGGGGCCAGCGCCTCTTTGATGATGGACGCAAAATCGGCATAGGTCACCGGCTTGAGCAGATACCCAAAGGCGTGCACCGCATAGCCGTCCAGCGCGTACTCGGCCATGCTGGTGATGAACACGATGGGCAGATTCATGCCCCGGCGGCGCAGCTCGCGGGCGCAGTCCACCCCGTTGATGCCGTCCATGGCAATGTCAAGCAACAGCAGGTCGGTGTCCGGCGCAAGGCCGGTCAGTACCTCCTCGCCGCTGGAATAATAGGCCGGGCAGATGTCGCAGGGCAGCTCGCCTTGCAGCTGATCAAGGTAGCCTGCAATCTGGCGCAGCATCAGGCTGCTGTCGTCGCAAACCGCTATTTTTCGAACCATACGCCCCCTCCTTTTCCGGTAAAGCTATATAACTAAGTTTACTATAACCCCGGGTGGATATCAAGCAGCAGCGATGTTTTTTGACGCGCGGCAAAGAACCCAATTGCAGTTTTAAACAAGCTGCCGTATAATGAAGCCATCCGAAAAGAAAGGGTGAGACAAGAATGTACCGCATAGTCATCTGCGATGACGAGGCCGTTGTACGCGCAAGGCTGAAAAGTGATCTGACCCGGTATGCGCAGGAAAAGGGCCTGCAGCTGGAACTGCTGGAGTATGCATCGGCCAATGCCCTGCTGCAAAATTACCCCGCCGGAGCCGACTTGCTGCTTTTGGATATCTACATGGACGGAGTGGACGGAATGGAAGCTGCTCGCAGCATCCGCACCTTTGACCCGGAAGTCTGTATCATTTTTATCACCACGATGTACCAGCGAGCCATCGACGGATATGCGGTTCGGGCGTTTGGCTTTATCAAAAAGCCGGTCAGCTATGCCGAACTGTGCCACGAACTGAACTGTGCCCTGAAGCAGATCGACCGCAGCCGCGATCAGGAGCAGTTCATCACCCTGCGCACGGCGGGCGCTGCTCACCGGCTTCCGGTGTCCTGCATTTCGTACTGCGAGGTGCGAAATCATGATATGCTCATCTGCACCGACGGTGATGTTACTGCCTACCGCTGCCCGATGAAAGAACTGGAAGAACAGCTGCTGCCCTATGGCTTTTTGCGGTGCCACGCCTCGTATCTGGTGAATGTCCGGCATATCCGCAGGGTGGAGCCGACCCGCATCGTTCTGAAGGATGGCGCTCAGGTGCCCATCAGTCAGCGTAAGAAAAAGGAAGTGCTTGTGGCACTGTCGGAATATATTGGAGAACAGATATGATCGACTTTTTGCTGACCCGGAATTTTGCCAAGATCTTCGCCTTTGGTGCGGAATATGTGGTAGTTCTGTGGTTTTTTAAGCCCATCGAAAACCGGACCGAGGGCCGCTGGCGGTGGCTGGGATATCTTTCGCTGGCTGCGATCGCGTATCTGTACTTTACTCCGCAGGCGGCTGCCGGCATGTTTGCTGCGCATTCGGCCTACAATTTTATGGTGCAGTGCGCCCGGCTGCTGCTGCACTGGGCAGCGGTAAGCGGGTATCTTGCCGCCTGCAAGGAAATGAGGCTGGAGTGTGTCCTGTATCAGGGCGGAATGTACACCATCCTGTACCAGACCGCTCAGAACATTCGTTTTGTTTCGGTGCTGCTCAACGAGCTGGTGGGGGTGCAGGGGGGCTACCCTTCGATGACAACCTACCTTACCGTTCTGGTCGAGTGTCTTCTGGTGCTGGCTGTGCACCGGTGGATCGATATTTCCAAAATTCAGACAGTGGGCCGGATCCGCTGGGCGCTGATCATTCTGACCACCATTCTGGGCATCTATTTCAAATGGTCGCTCAGCACAATGGACGCCTTGCTGCTGCAGGATGTTCGGTGGTTCGAGCTGCTTACCTTTGCGGTTTGTGCCATTCTGGGTCTGATGCTGGTGGTGTTTTTGTTCGAGGTCAATCAACAGGCACAGGAACAGCAGCGGCAGGCCGAGCTGGAGCAGGTCAGCCTGAACTACGAGATGCAGAACGCCAAGCGGGCGCTGCAAACCAACAATGACATCCGCCGCCTGTACCACGATATGAAAAATCATCTGCTTACCTTGCAAAGTCTGGCCGAAGACGGGGGAAGGGTGGAAGAATATCTGCAGCAGCTGCTGCCCCGGTTTGAGGGATACGAAAGTCAGGTTTCCACCGGCAATCCCACGGTGGATGCCCTGCTCAGCGAAAAGGTGCAGCGTGCCGCACTGGACAACATCCAGTTTAACATCTATATGAATCTGACCTCTTTGGGGCAGATGCAGTCGGTGGACCTTGTTACCATCTTCGGCAATGCGGTGGACAATGCCATCGAGGCGGTGCAGGCGCTTCCCGAAGGAACCGAGCGGATCATCTATCTGAAAAGCTCCCGCATGGCAAACCTTACGGTGCTGCGGTTTTCCAATCAGTTTGCCGGCAAACGGCTGCAGGAAGGCGGAACCCTGCTTACCTCCAAAAGCGACAAACGAATGCACGGCATTGGGCTGAACAGCATTCAGAAGGCCGCCCGGCGGTACGGCGGCTCGGTAACCACCCGCATCAACAATCAGGAAGGCTGGTTCAGCCTGATGGTCATGATTCCCGGCCGGGAATAAAAGCACAGAACGCCTCCGCACAAGGCTGCGGGGGCGTTTTGTTCTGCACCATCACTTGCGACAAAAAACGGGGCGTTTACGCCAAACTTCTTGCCCAAAACAGCGGCGCCGACCACAATGAAGCTGTCGATTAAAATCGAGCGGTCCCACTTTTTGGAAAGGAGATCTTTACAATGAAAAAAATGAGTACTGCGGCCCGTGCATTTCTTATTTCGCTGGCCCTGCTGCTTCTGTGTTCGGTTCTGAACTGGGGCGCTGTCAGCGGCTGGGGAAATGTGCGCATTACCAGAATTACTCAGGTTGGCGACAATGGCCTGCGTTACAGCGCGCTGCTGTATGTGCCCAAGTCTGCCACCAACGAAACCCCTGCCCCGGCGGTTCTTATGATCCACGGCAACTCGGGCAACGCCCGCAACCACGAATCCTGGGCGGTGGAATTTACCCGCCGCGGTTACGTGGTGCTGTCGGTGGATAACCTTGGCGCCGGTGATGCCGAATACAGCAACGAGGTCGGCAACCGTGCGGTGCCGCTGACGTTTGCCCAGTACCTGTTCTCGCAGCCCTTTGTGGACAAGGAGCGGGTCGTTGCTTCGGGCCATTCGGCCGGCTGTACGGGCGCGGTTGCCATTGCCAACAAGTATCCGCTGGCCGCCTGCACCCTCGCCAACGGCCGTGCGCAGGAATACTTTAAGGCAGACCGGCCCTACTTGGGCAACCTGCTGTGGCTGACCTCCAACGACGATAAAATGAACAAGGAAGCCGTCGTTCTGGAGCAGGTCACCCTGGTGTTTACCAACATTGGTGCGCTGGCTGCCGGCGAAACGCTGGAAATGAACAAGCTTTACGGTTCGTTCGAGGCCGGCAACGCGGTTCAGCTGGTTAATGTTCCCGACCAGATTCACGAAGGTGCTTTTGTGAACAAGGGCCATATCGGAGCGATGCTGAACTTTGTGCAGCAGGCCGTCGAAACCCCCAATCCCATTGCAGCCGACGATCAGGTCTGGTTGTGGAAGGATGTTTTTGGTCTGTGCGGCATGCTGGCCTTTGCGGCCACCCTGCTGACTTTGGCTGTTCTGATGCTGAAGATTCCGTTCTTTGCCTCCATCTGTCAGCCGCTGCCCCGCAACATCGGCATGCGCGGCACCCCGCTGGCCATCAGCATTGTGGTTGCACTGGTGTTCCCGGTGGTGTGCCTGTACACCGGCAGCTTTGGTCTGGGTGAAGTATTCGGCAGCCGCGAGCCCAACCTGGCCATCTTCCAGGTGCGCTTTACCAACATTGCTCTGCCGCTGGTTATGACCCTGAATCTGTTTGGTCTGGTAATGTTCTTCCTGTTCCACTTCACCTGGGGCAAAAAGGAGTTCAATGCTACCCTGCGTGACTACGGCCTGACCTCGGCCCAGAAAACCGGCCTTGACTTTGCCCTGATCGGCAAGTCTGCCCTGCTGGCTGTTCTGGTGGCGGCAATCGGCTGGACCTATCTGGACGTTCAGAATAAGGTGTTTGGCACCGATTTCTACTGCCTGTTCTTTGGTTATAAGCCGCTGGCGGTTTATAAGCTGGTGTACTATATCCCCTACATCATCCTGTGGGTGCTTAGCTTTGTCATCGCCTCTCTGGGCATGAATGTAGAGCGCCGTCTGCCCTCCACCGGCAGCGAATGCAAGGACACCCTGATCGCAGTGCTGTTCAACGCCCTGCTGGCCACCGCCACCATCACGGCCATGGTGTTGATCGAAAACCTGATCCAGCATAACCTTGGCGCCAACGCGGTTGCATTGGCTTCGTGGAAAACCGACCTTACCCGCCTGTGGGGCATGCCGGTTGGTATGTTCATCGGCGGCGCCGGCAATACCTATCTGTACCGCAAGAGCGGCAGTGTCTGGCCCGGCGCCATTCTGATGGGTATCGTCTGTGCCCTCAGCGCCTGCCTGTACGGTCAGGTTCAGTTCTGATTTGAGTCCGTTCGGCCGGTGTGCCGGCTGATGGAACCGATTGGAATAACGCTCGATTTTACAAAGCACCGCAAACCGCATGGTTTGCGGTGCTTTTTTGCCTCAAAGGCCAAAATGGCGAAAAAAGAAGCAAACTCTGTCTTGCCCCGTTGCATTTTAGCGGTGTTTGGTGTACACTTAAATTTGTGAAACTGCGGCCGTTTTTTGGCCGCAAAACAACCGTGGATTCCCCAACAAAGCGAGGTTTTTTTATATGATGCAATCCCGTACCCACAACTGCGGCCAGCTGCGTCTGGCCGACGCCGGCAAGACCGTCACCCTGGTCGGCTGGATGGAAAACGTGCGCGAGGTGGGCGCCAACTTTGCGTTCATCGTGCTGCGCGACTTTTACGGCACCACTCAGGTGGTGGTCGAGACCGAGGAAATGATGAGCGTGGTCAAGCCCCTGAACAAGGAGACCACCATCTCGGTAACCGGCATCGTGCGCGAGCGCGAGAGCAAGAACCCCAAAATGCCCACCGGCGACATCGAGGTGGTGCCCGCCTCCATCGAGGTGCTGGGCCGCTGCATCCACAACGAGCTGCCCTTCGAGATCAACCGCTCGAAGGAAGCCGCCGAGAATGTGCGGTTGAAGTACCGCTACCTTGACCTGCGCAACCCCGCGGTCAAGTCCAACATCGTGCTGCGCTGCCAGGTGGTGGCCGAGCTGCGCCGCCTGATGACCGAGAAGGGCTTTCTGGAGATCACCACTCCCATCCTGACCGCTTCTTCCCCCGAGGGCGCCCGTGACTATTTGGTGCCCGCCCGCAACCACCCCGGCAAGTTCTACGCTCTGCCGCAGGCACCCCAGCAGTTCAAGCAGCTGCTGATGACCAGCGGCTTTGACCGTTACTTCCAGATCGCCCCCTGCTTCCGCGACGAGAACGCCCGTGCCGACCGCACCCCCGGCGAATTCTATCAGCTGGATATGGAAATGGCCTTCGCTTCTCAGGACGACGTGCTGACCACTTTGGAAGAGGTGCTGCAGCCCCTGTATGTGAAGTACGGCCAGTACGACCGTGTTTCTTCTTATCCCTTTAAGCGCATCGGCTTCGTTGATGCCATGGAGCGCTACGGCTCCGATAAGCCCGACCTGCGTATCGATCTGGAAGTCACCGACGTCACCGAGCTGATCGGCGACTGCGGCTTCGAGCCTTTCGCCGGCAATGTGGTGAAGGCCGTTGTGGTGGATAACTTCACCGCCACC
>JAFULE010000235.1 GCA_017483235.1 Faecalibacterium sp.
AAGCGCCCCATTCTGGACGTGCGCAGCCTTGGTATCGACTTCGGTGGCCTGACCGCGGTGGACGAGTTCAACCTGATGGTGGGCCGCAACGAGATCGCCGGCCTGATCGGCCCCAACGGTGCCGGTAAAACCACCGTGTTCAACCTGTTGACCAACGTTTACCAGCCCACCCGCGGCTCCATCCTGATCGACGGCATGCCCACTGCCGGCAAGTCGGTCAGCGAGGTCAACCGCATGGGCATTGCCCGTACCTTCCAGAACATCCGCCTGTTCAAGAACATGTCGGTCATCGACAACGTCAAGGTGGGCCTGCACAACTCGATGAAGTATCATCTGCCTTCGGCTGCCCTGCGCTTGCCCGATTACTGGAAGCAGGAAAAACAGGCCAACCGCGAAGCCATGGAGCTGCTGGCCATCTTCCACATGGAAAAGATGGCCAATGTGCAGGCCGGCAGCCTGCCCTACGGCGCACAGCGCCGGCTGGAAATCATCCGTGCACTGGCCACCAACCCCAAGCTGCTGCTGCTGGACGAGCCCGCCGCCGGTATGAACCCCAGCGAAACCGCCGAGCTGATGCAGACCATCGTGGACATCCGCGATAAGTTTGGCATTGCGGTTATGCTGATCGAGCATGATATGAGCCTGGTCATGGGCATCTGCGAAGGCATTGCCGTGCTGAACTTTGGCCGCATCATTGCCAAGGGTACCCCCGCCGAGATCCGTTCCAATCCGCAGGTCATCGAAGCCTATCTGGGCAAAAAGGAGGGCTGAGCCATGGCAAATACCATTCTGAGCGTTGAAAATATCAACGTTTACTACGGCAACATCCACGCCGTGCACGACATCTCCTTCCATGTCAACGAGGGCGAGGTGGTCACCCTGATCGGCGCCAACGGCGCGGGCAAGTCCACCAACCTGAAAACCATTTCGGGTCTGCTGCGCTCCAAAACCGGCGACATTGTGTACAACGGAAAAAGCATCAAGACCATGCCTGCCCACAAAATCGTGGCCGAGGGCCTGGCCCACGTGCCTGAAGGCCGCCGTGTATTCCTGCGCATGAGCGTGGAAGAAAACCTGGAAATGGGTGGTTACACCCAGCCCGGCTCCACCATTCAGCCCAATCTGGAAAAGGTGTTTGAGCTGTTCCCCCGCCTGAAAGAGCGCCGCCGTCAGATGGCGGGCACCCTGTCCGGCGGCGAGCAGCAGATGCTGGCCATGGGCCGCGCCTTGATGAGCGGTGCCAAGATGCTGATGCTGGACGAGCCTTCCATGGGCCTGTCGCCGCTGCTGGTGCAGGAGATCTTCGACATCATCCGTGACCTGCATAAGCAGGGCTTGACCATCCTGCTGGTCGAACAGAACGCACAGATGGCCCTGTCGGTTGCCGACCGTGCCTACGTGCTGGAAACCGGCCGCATCTTTATGGAGGGCACCGGTGCCGAGCTGCTGACCAATGAGCGTGTGCAGCACGCCTATCTGGGCGGCTGAGCCGAAACGCTTCACTTACAACAAAAGGGACGCCGCGGGCGTCCCTTTTTACTGTTTGCTTCGAAAAATTTTTGCAGTAAATGCAACCATGCCGCATCAAATGTCGGTATAATGGATGAAAGGGAAGGAGGGATGCGGCATGAAACCACTGGTTTATCTGGACGACGCAGCCATTGTGGAATTGTATTGGCAGCGGGATGAAGCGGCCATCGACAGTACGGCGGCCAAATACGGCAGCCGACTGCGGGCTGTGGCAAACAACCTGCTGGCCGATGAGCGTTCTGCAGAAGAATGCGAGAACGACACCTATCTGAAAACCTGGCAGGCCATACCACCCCACCGCCCGGTGCAGCATTTCTTTGCCTTTCTGGCCAAAATCACCCGGCAGCTGGCGCTGGATGCCTGCCGTGGACGCAGCCGGCAGAAGCGCAGCGCCAATCTGGTTGCTCTGACCGATGAACTGCAGCAGTGCATTTCCGCGCCGGATGACACCGAAAGCGCGGTAGAAGCTGCCGAGTGGGGCCGGCTGCTCAGTATTTTTGTACGAAGCCTGCCGCAGGAACAGCAGGGGATATTTGTACGGCGGTATTGGTACGGTGACCCTGTGGCCGAAATTGCCAAGCGATACGGCTTCAGCCAGTCAAAGGTAAAGTCGATGCTGCTGCGCACTCGTCAGGCCCTGCGCGAATATCTGCAAAAGGAGGGGCTGGTATGAACGGCGAACATCTTTTGCACTGCCTCAATCATCTGGACGATGCCCTGATCTGGCAGCATAGCGGCCCGGCGCGGAGAAAGCCGACACCCCGCTGGAAAAAGACCCTTGCTGCTGCGGCCTGTGTCTGCCTTGTGCTGGGCAGCACCTTTGGCATTATGGTCAAATTGGGCTATTTCAGTGCCGGCTGCGGCGGCTGGCCCGGCACCATTGTGAATGGGGACTATTATTATACAGTGCCCCACAGCGGTGTATGGCGGTATACCCCCGGAGGCGAAAGTGAAAAGCTGCTGAGTGCATTGTGGATGGACGGCTGGCTGGTCAACGAAAATGGCTTGTATTTTGACCGTGGCCGCAGCTTGTACCGCAAGGATCTGACCACCGGAAAAATACAGCGGCTGTACACAGCTTCTTTGTGGGAATGCAGCCACATTGGCTTTTCGCTGGAAGAGGACGGAACCATCGTGCTGACGGTGTACGACAAGCGCCGTGAACGTCAACAGCAGCTATTGGTGGATGGCCTGAACGGCGATGTGCTGAAGCAGCTGTCCGACTGGGTTGATTATTCCGAAATCCGCTATGGTGACAGCGACGGCTATCAGATGTATGAATATCGCTGGTATACCTGCGGCGATGATATATATGAACTGGTTTACACCACCGATCGGAACGGAGATGCCAGCGACGATCTGCTGCTGAACGGCAAATCGGTTCTGCCGCAGGGATGGTACGCGGTGTTCCGCCCCCGGCAGGACGATCTGAACGGTAATCTGCTGGTGGATGTGTACACCGGCCGCAAAGAGGATTACTGGAAAACTCAGAAAACGCTGCTGATCCGTGCGGATGGTACCACAGCTCTGCTGGAATACCGCGGCTATGACACCGCCACCCCGGACGGCCGGTATCTATTCTTTGCCCGCTCCATCGACGCGGTGGTACAGGGCAGCGAACTGGCTAACAGCCCCATTGGCTGCTGCGATACCGAAACGGGAGAGGTCTGGCCGCTGGCGATGGATGCGGAAACCGACGTATATGATATGACAAGCGACGGGCAGTATCTGTACACCAGTGCCCCGTGGGCTGACGAACAGGCCTGCTGGCGTATCAAGCAGGATGAAAGCGGCCGCCCGGCTGCACTTACCCTGCTGGATGCCGACATTCGCAATCATTAAGCAAAAACCCGCCGGCTGCTTGCCGGCGGGTTTTGTTCGTAACATCACAGCAGATAGGTGGCCACCAGAATGTACAGCACAAACTGCGCTACCACGCACCAGCCCAGTGACACAGCCCGGCGGGCCTGGGTGTGGGGCCAGGTTTTGCGGCGCAGTGCAGGCTGTACCAGAAGCAGGGCCGCAACGCCAAACAGGATGCCTGCCAGCGGAAGGTACAGCCCCACCACAGCGCACACCGTAGCGGCCAGTACCATGGCCCGGTCGCGGGGGGCGGTGTCCTTGGCAGGGGAGGGCTTGTCTTTGTCCTTGGCACCCTTGCGCTCGGGGTAATAAGCGTAGGTGGCAAAGGCATGGGGTGGGGCGGGATCGTCCTGCTGCGGGGGCTCGGGCTGTTGTGGTTCAAAACGGCAGCGCAGGCTGTACCAGCGGGCGATGCCAAAGGCCGCCAGCGGAAACACAAACCACACCAGCAATATGCCAATATCGCCTGCCGTACCGTTTTGGGCAGCCTGCGTGTGCGACAGGGCCGAAAGCAGGCGCCGCAGCACCACAAAAGCCACCGAAACGGTGGCAGCGGTGGTATACGGTGCGGCAGAAGTTTTTTCTTTGCTCACAGGATCACATCCCTTGGTTGAGTCTTTTGTAAAAATTGATGGTAAATCGTCGAAAATATTTTATTGAAATCGCAAAAAGAAGCGGAGAGAAGTAAAGCTGCTTTACAGTAAAAAGTCGCCCTGTGCAGCAATTTCGTTCAGTTCGGCCTCCAGCCGGCGGCGTGCTTTGGCAATCGCCACCCGATCGGCGCTGTCCAGAACACCCTCAAAACGGCTGAGTGCCCGGTCAATTTGCTGGCGCAGCTCGCCATAGGCCTGCTCGTACATTCGCTCGCCCCGGAACAGCAGTAGCTTGTTCTCCTCCTGATCGCGGGGGCTGATTTTCAGATATGAAAGTTCTTCCAGCCGCTTCTGGGCTTCCGCTTCGGTCATGTCGTCGCTTTTCTGAATGATGGCTTTTTTGTGCACGCCGGTGCTTACCACCTGCACCTCCACTTCCAGCAGCGAGTTCATGTCGTAGGTATAGGTAATATCCACTGCTTCTTCGCCGGCCTTGTTGGGGGGCACATCAATCTCCAAAGTGCCCAGCAGCAGGTTGTCGCGTGCCATACGGCTTTCGCCCTGCAGCACATGTACGCTCACCGTGGTCTGGTTGTCGTGGGCAGTGTAAAAACGCCGGGTGCGGCTGACCGGAATTACCGTGTTGCGGTCGATGATAGGGGCGTAGTGCCCCTCTTCGCGGAACACCCCGTTAAAGCTGCTGACCTCGGTGCCAAGGGTAAAGGGGCATACGTCGGTCAGAATCACTTCCTTAATGGCCTGATCACGGGCCTTCATGGCGCTTTGCAGCGCAGCGCCCACCGCAATGGCCTGATCGGGATCCACCCCGGCAGCGGGGTCGCGGCCGAACAACCGGCGGCACAGGCTGCGCACCATGGGGCTTTTGCTTGCGCCGCCCACCAGCACGACCTGATCAATGTCGGCAAGGCCCAGCCCGGCGTCCTTTAGGCTGCGTTCCACCGGTTTTTGAATGCGCAAAGCCAGCGGGGCACAGGCCTGCTCAAATTCGGCCCGGGTGATGCCCTGAGTATGCAGCTGGCCGTTGATCGAGCAAGTCATGATCACCATCAACCCCTGCGACAGGGTCAGCTTGCACTGCTCGGCCTGCCGGCGCAGTAAAAACAGGTCCCGCAGATTCACATCGGCGATGGTCAGGCCGCACTTATTCAAAAACAGGGTAGCCAGCGCATCGGTAAAGTCTTCGCCGCCCAGGGCGTTGTCACCTGCGACGGCGTGCACCTCCATAATGTTCTGGTACAATTCCAGAATCGAGATATCCAGCGTGCCGCCGCCCAGATCAAATACCAGATAGCAGCCGTTTTTGCCCTGCTCGCACAGGCCGTAGGCAATGGCGGCGGCGGTGGGCTC
>JAFULE010000236.1 GCA_017483235.1 Faecalibacterium sp.
CAGCCGCAGCGCCTGCACTATGGCGTCGATCACCTGCTGGGGCACCGGCTTTTGTTCAAACCGGCGGTAGGTGCGGCGGGTGTTCATCAGTTCCAATACAGACATATACGGTTCCTCCTTTGGGGCATTTTCTTTTATCATACCCTGCGCAGGCGGTTTGGGCAAGGGGCACAGGCAAAAAATCCCCGGCCATATCCGGCCGGGGAAGACAATCAACTCTTTTTGCCCAGTTTGCCAAACCAACCAAAGGTCATCGGCCACACGGCGCCGGCAAACACCGCAATGCAGAAATAGCGGATGCCGTCAGCCAGCAGGCTTTCGCCCAGAACTGCCTCCAGAGGGATCTTCAGCCCGCTCTTGATGCCCAGCAGCAGCACAAGGCCCAGTGCCAGCTTCAGCGCCTGCGCCCACCACACAGCGGCTTTGGGATCAAAACGGATGTACTTGCGCTCAATATCAAACACTGCGCACAGGCCGGCGGCGCAGCCCAGCATCTTGGCAGCGTTTTCGGCGGCGTGGGTCAGATGGGTCACGTCCACATCGGCAGGGAAGGGAAACAGGGTCATATACAAAAGATTAAGCACGGCCAGCCCGGTCAGTATCCACAACAGGCAGCGCACCGTTTTCTGGGTGTTTTGGCTGCGGAATACCAGCGGATAAAAGCCCAGCACCAGCACCACCGCCAGCACAAGGGATACCCCCACGTCCATAGGAGTGTGTACCCCCAGATACATGCGGGAAAACGGCACCAGCACGCACAGCGCAAGGCAGGCGGTCCGCACCAGCGGATGGCTTGTCCAACGGGCAATGCCGCCAAAGATGCCCACCGAGGTCTGGGTGTGCCCGCTGGGGAAGGAATAACCGGTGGCGGCTTCGCGGGCTTCTTCCACAATGGTAAAGGTTTCGTCCAGCACCCACGGGCGTGGAATGCGGAAGGTCATCTTCAAAAACTGGTTGACCACCGTGCCGCCCACGCCAATCAGCAGCAGATAGTAGCCGGCCAGCTTGTCGATGCACCAGAAGAACAAAAGCCCCACCGCAATAAAGATGGTCTCTTCGCCAAACAAGGTGATAAGGGCAAAAATCTCATCCAGCACCGGGGTGCGGATGCCCTGTAACAGATGCAGAAATTCCATAACTTACCTCACAGGATCGGATGAAAAGAAACGGTACCAAAGCCCTTTGGCCGGTTTTGGGGCGGGGGCGGGGCGATCCGCCAGCTCGAACAGATGTCGCTCGCAGGCGTTGATTACAGTGGTTTCCCCCCGCTGCACCACCCGGGGCAGGGCGGGGTTATAGCTGAAGTGTACATGTCCATGAATAAAATAATCGGGGGTGTGCTCATCCAGCAGGCGATTGAAGCAGTCAAAACCGGTATGGGCAAAGTCGGGGCCGTCGTTCAGCCCGCGTGCGGGGGAGTGTGCCAGCAGAATGTCCACTCCACCTGCTTTGCGGATGGCGCGATTCAGCTTTGCGGCCCGGCGGGTCATCTCCTGCTCGGTATATTGATGTTCCGCGTGGGGGTCGTAACGGATCGACCCGCCCAGCCCTGCAATGCGCAGCCCGCAGCATTTCACCACGGTGTCCTCGGCACACAGGCAGCCGCCGGGCTGTTCCCGGTCGTGATTGCCGTTTACGTATCCGATGGGGGCGGTGGTATAGTTGGTGAGATATTCCAGATAATGGTGGGGCAGGTCCCCGCAGGACAGGATCAGGTCGATGCCGGCCAGCCGGGTGCGGGCATCTGTGCCCCAGTATACCTGACAGGGTTCGTCGGCAAGGGCGAGTATTTTCACGTCTGCTCCTCCTCCCGGTCGGTAGGGGCGCTGTTCACACCCTGCAGTTCGATCAGACGGCGCACGGTGGGATTGGCCGCTTCGTCGGCATCGGGCAGGCGGCCCTCCACATTATCCATCAGCCAGTTCATCCGCAGCAGCTGCCGGCCGCCCGGATGGGCATCGGCGGCTTTTACCATCGCGCCGCTCTGGTTGTACAGCTCGCCCGCAAAGGGGTCCAGCTGCCCGGCGGCGATCTGCTGGCCTGCCAGCTTCAGCAGCTGCAGAGTACCGGCTGGCAGTTCGGCCACATACCGCACCGCCACGGCGCGGCTTTTCATGCCCCACCAGTAGTTGATGGCCCGGCGGGTGTCGGCCTCTTCGCTTTCCCAGGTGCCGTCCAGAATGGCCCGCACAATGTCGTTGTAGATCACATCCCAGCGCCACACCGGCTGGGCGATGGTCTGGGTACCGGCTGCAGTACGCAGCACAAGGCCGGGGTCCTGCCCGGCGTCGGTCAGGGTGCTTTGATCTCGGCCTGAAATCACAGCAATGTCCGGCCGGTCCGAAAAATCAATGCAGCCGTCGGCCCCGTCCAGACAGGCCCAGCGCACGCAGACTTTGCCCTGCGGCCGCACCGCCCGCAGGCCCAACGCAAAGGCGTTGATGCTGGCGGGCACACCATAAATGGGGTAGTTGGCGGCATAGCCTACCGTGTCGGAAGGAGAGATGATACCGGCCAGCATGCCCAGCAGATACTTGGCCTCGTACATACGGGGATAGTAGCTGCGCACCGAGGGATGCGGCACGTTCACCGAGCAGTTCAGAATTTTCACCTGTGGGTGCAGGGCGGCCGTTTTCAGACAGGCGGGCATCATCAGGCTGCTGGTGGTAAAAATCACTTCAGCACCCCGGCGGATGATCTCGTCCATACGGGCCATGTCGTCCACACCGGGGGTGATGTTGTTGTAATGGTGTACCTCCACCTGCGGGCCGAAGGTGCGCTTCATGGCAAGGCGGCCCTCGCCGTGGGCGCGGGTCCATGCGCTGGCATGGGCGCTGTCTTCGTGCAGAAAGGCGATCTGCAGCGGCGGGCGCTGGGTCAGGGTGGGCACCAGCTTTTCCAGCAGCGAGGCTTCGGTGGGTTTTGTCTGGGGCTCCAGCTTCAGCTCCACCGCGCGGTGCTCGGTCAGCACCTTTACCTCGTCCCAGATCTTCAGTAGGTTGGTGTGGATCTCCGGCTTGATGTGGTTCATCGCATCCGAGTAACGGTAGAACGAAAGATACACCAGCATGGCGTCGGCAGGGGTGAGGTTGAGCGCTTCGCTGTTCAGCAGTTCGAATTGGGAGCGAAAGCTGGTGTAAAACGAGAGAAAGCTGCGCCGGTCCTCGTCCGACCACACCTCGCTGCTGGCTTTGCACACTGCCTTTTGCAGCTTGGCAAAGCTGCCGATGCGGCTGAACCAGATGTAGTTGATGCGGGTCTGCTTGTAAAAATCCAGAAATTCGTAATAAATGCGGTTTTCCAGTTCGTCGGTGCGGCGGGGGATCAGCCGGGTGACCGTGCCGGGAATGGTGGCGGCACCGTAATATTTCAGCACCGAGACCCGCTTGTTGCCCTCTTCCACG
>JAFULE010000237.1 GCA_017483235.1 Faecalibacterium sp.
CTGTCATCAAGGTTGGTGCTGCCACCGAAGTGGAGATGAAGGACAAGAAGCTGCGCATTGAAGACGCCCTGAATGCCACCAAGGCTGCTGTGGAAGAGGGCATCGTCGCCGGCGGCGGTACCGCCCCCATCAATGCCATTCCCGCCGTTCGTGCTCTGGTCGACACTCTGGAAGGCGACGAGCGCACCGGTGCCCGCATCATCATGAAGGCTATGGAAGCCCCCCTGCGTCAGATCGCTGCCAACGCCGGTTTGGAAGGCAGCGTGATCATTGACAAGATCGTCACTGCCGGCAAGCCCAACTACGGCTTTGACGCCCAGAAGGAAGAGTATGTCGAGGATATGATCGCCGCCGGCATCGTTGATCCCACCAAGGTTACCCGTTCCGCTCTGGAGAATGCTTCCAGCGTGGCTGAAATGGTTCTGACCACCGAAAGCCTGGTGGCCGACCTGCCCGAGCCTCCCGCTGCCGCTGCTGCCCCCGACATGGGCGGTATGTACTAAGCAGCATCCCGTTTCGATATGTATTCCGCGCCCGGCATCTGCTTTGCTGCAGATGCCGGGCGTTTTCTGTGCAATTTACAGATGGGCAAAGCTTTGCTATAATCAAAGCCTGACCGAATCACCCGGGAGGAATTGCGATGAGTAAAGTATATATTTACGGCGGGCTTGTGGTAGACCCTGCGCAGCAGCTTCAGCAACAGGCTGACCTTGTGTGCGAAAACGGTAAGGTAAGCAAGGTGCTGCTCGCCCCTTCGGCACAGCAGCGCAGCGAATGGAAACAGAGCGCCGACCTTGTGATCGATGCTGCGGGTAAGATCGTCAGCCCCGGCTTTATCGACATCCACATGCATGAGGATCCTTACGACGAGGCAACCGACCGTTTTTCCGGTGAGATCGCCCAGACCATGGTGCGCATGGGTGTTACCACGGCGGTGGGCGGCAACTGCGGCTCCAACGAGGCAGACCCCGATGTGTATCTGGATGCGGTGGATCGGCATGGTATGGCGGTCAATCTGGCGCTGCTGGCCGGGCACAGCACCCTGCGCCGCAGCTGCGGAGGTACCAATAAATATGCCCCGGTGGGGGATGACGTTATTGAAGCCATGGTGCAAAAAGGCAAGGCCGCGCTGCAGGCGGGCTGCCTTGGCGTATCCTTTGGCGTCAAATATATTCCCGGTACCCGCTGGGAGGAGATCATTGCGCTGGCAAGGCTTTGCCGCGCCGAGGATAAACTGGTAGCTTCCCATGTGCGCGCCGACGTGGATGGTGTGTTTGATTCCTGCCGCGAATTGGCCGAGATCGGCCGGCAGGCCGGGGTCAAGGTACAGTTTTCCCATGTGGGCAGCATGGGCGGCTACGGCCAGATGCCACAGCTGCTGGCCCAGATCGAAGGCTACCGCGCCGAAGGCATCGATCTGATGTGCGATTGCTACCCGTATGATGCCTTCAGTACCGAGATCGGTGCCACCACCTACGATGCCGAAAATTTTGCCATGTACCGCTCGGACTACAGCCATATTCTGTTGTGCGACGGCCCTTATGCTGGGCAGCGCTGCACCGAGCAGCTTTTCCACGAAATGCGTTCCACCCGGCCCGATACAATGACGGTGGGCTATTTTATGAAGCAGGAGGATGTGGACCTTGCCCTGCTTGCCCCGTACACCATGCTGGGCAGCGACGGTATTCTGGTGGGGCAGCAGGGGCATCCCCGTGCTGCCGGTGCATTCCCACGGTTTCTGCATCAGTATGCTGCGTCCGGCCGTCTGCCGCTGAGCGATGCCATCGCCAAGGTCACCAGCATGGCGGCACAGCGATTGGGCCTTACCCATAAAGGCAGCCTGAAGCCCGGCAGCGATGCGGATATCACCATTTTTGATCTGGACACCATTAAGGATCAGGCCACCTACACCCAGCCGGTGCTTGTCCCCAAGGGTATCGATTGGGTGCTGATCGGCGGTCGGCCGGCGGTGCAGAATGGGGTATTGGTCAATGCCACACTGGGCCGCTCGGTGCGGCGCTGAAACCATACGTGATTAAAAAAAGTCTCTTCGTGCCACACTTTTTAAAACTGTGCGGAACGGAGGGCTTTTTTTGCGTGCAAAACGGGTAATGACCTTGTACGGCGGTTTTCTGCTGGCTTTTTTTGTGGTACTGTGCCGGTTGTATCTGCTGGCAACCAACAGCCTGTATGCGGGCCGTGCCCGGCAGCAAACCATCACAACCTTGCAGCTGGGCAGCTCCCGCGGCAATTTTTATGATTGCGACGGCAAACTGCTGACCGGGGCGGAAGTGGAATACTATGCGCTTTGCATCCCAGGCGAAGAAAGCTATACCCGGCTGTTTGATCTGGTGGATTACGAAACCCAAAGCTATTTGTACCAGATGCGCAATTCGGCCCAGCCTTTTCTGATCCGGGTCAATTCCGACCTGACCGGGCAGGGCATTTTCACATGGCAAAGCAGTCGCCGGTATGCCCAAACTGCCATCTGTACCCATCTTCTGGGATACCTGAATGCTGACGGACATGGTGTTACCGGGCTGGAGGCTGCATTTGACGAGCTTCTGGCCGAAGATCGCCCCACCGCTTATGTACAGTGTGTGACGAATGGACAGGGGAGCTTGATGGATGAAACCGAGCCGGTGCTGCAGACCACGGAAAGCCAAACCGAGCAGAAAGGGGTTAAGCTGACCATTTCGGCTGCACTGCAGCGGGCGTGTGAAGGCATTGCTGCAAAAACCATGACCAGCGGCTGTATCCTTGTGCTGGAAACTGCTACCGCAAAGGTACGTGCCTGCGTCAGCTACCCTTTTTACGACCCGGAAAATATCAGCAAAAGCATCCGTGCCGATGATGGGTCGCTGCTCAACCGGGCATTCAGCGCATACAGTGTGGGGTCGGTGTTCAAGCCGGTGGTTGCAGCTGCTGCCCTGCAGCAGGGGATTGGCTGGTTTTCCATGGAGTGCAAGGGCTACGAAGATGTGGATGGCCAGATTTTTCGCTGTGCCGGTGGCATTGCGCATGGGCAGGTGGACCTGAAAACCGCACTGCAGAACAGCTGTAACTGCTATTTTATCCGCCTGGGTGAAATGCTTGGCGCACAAAAACTGCTGCAGGCAGCTGCCAATTTCGGTTTTGGTCAGCCGGTATATCTGGCCGGCGGCATCAAGGCAGCAGCCGGCAATCTGCCAAGCACAGCAGACCTGAACAGTTCCGGCCAGCGGGCCAATTTCAGTTTTGGGCAGGGCAGGCTGCTGGCAACCCCGGTACAGCTGGCCGGTATGATGAACACCATTGCTGCCGGCGGCATCTACCGCACTCCCAGCTTTATCGAGGCGGTGGTGGACGAAACCACCGGTCAGACACTGCAAACGCTCTATCAGCCCACCGAACGCACCGTGCTCAGCCGGAACAAAGCACAAGCGCTGCAAATAATGCTGGCAGCGGTGGTACAGCAGGGCACAGGCAGCGGTGCGCAGCCGGTATACACCACATCGGCGGGAAAAACCGGCACCGCACAGACCGGCCGCTTTGATGAAACCGGGCAGGAGCTGATGGACCTTTGGTTTGCCGGCTTTTGTCCGCAAACCCAGCCGCGCTATACCATCGTGGTGATGCAGGACGACCAGACCGACGCGGCGTTTACCAGTGCCGAAATCTTTTCCCGTGTGTGTGATGCACTGGTGGATCTGGGATATTTACCGGCCGAACCGCTGCAAAGCAGCCTGCCGCCGTCAACCTCAAATTCTACACAAAACGGTTGACTTTCCGCGGCAGAATGCTATAATCTAACTGTATTATGACAATGGCTATGACAGGGCCAGAAACGTGCAAGGTTCCCCAGAAAGAAAGCCCCCGGCTGCAAGGCTTTTGCTCCGAACACGCTTCAAGCCACCCTCGAGCTCCCGACGAAACAAGCCGGGCGCAGCGCGGCGTTAACGCGGCAAAGTGGTGCAGAGTATCTGCGCAATTTGGGTGGTACCACGGATGCTTATAAACGGCTTTCGTCCCTTAACTGGGGGCGAAAGCCGTTTTTTATTGTCATACAAATCGTTTGGAATAAAGGAGTATCAGACAACTATGCAATGGACCGGCTTGAATGAGCTGCGCAACAAGTACCTGACCTTCTACGAAGGCAAGGGCCATCTGCGGCTCGACAGTTTCCCCCTCGTTCCCAAGAACGACCCCAGCCTGCTGCTGATCAACAGTGGCATGGCCCCCATGAAAAAGTGGTTCCTCGGGCAGGAAGAGCCCCCTCGCCATCGTGTTACCACCTGCCAGAAGTGCATCCGCACCCCGGATATCGAGCGCGTGGGCATCACCGCCCGTCACGGCACCTTCTTCGAGATGCTGGGCAACTTCTCGTTCCAGGATTACTTCAAGGAAGAGGCCATTCCCTGGGCATGGGAATTTTTGACCAGTGAGGAATGGATGGCCATTCCCGCCGACCGCCTGTACATTTCGGTGTATCAGGAGGACGACGAGGCTTACGATATCTGGACCAAGAAGGTGGGCATCCCTGCCGATCACATGGTCCGTTTCGGCAAGGAAGACAACTTCTGGGAGCATGGTTCCGGCCCCTGCGGCCCCTGCTCTGAGTTCTACTTTGACCGTGGTGTCGAGTATGGCTGCGGCAAGCCCGACTGCAAGGTTGGCTGTGACTGCGACCGCTTCATGGAAATCTGGAACCTGGTGTTCACCCAGTTTGACTCGGACGGTAAGGGCACCTATACCCGTCTGGATAAGCCCAACATCGACACCGGCATGGGTCTGGAGCGTCTGGCCTGTGTGATGCAGGGTGTGGGCAACCTGTTCGAGGTCGATACCGTTCAGGCTGTTCTGAAGCATGTGGAACAGATCTCCGGCAAGACCTACAAGCAGGACGAGAAGACCGACATCTCCATCCGTGTCATCACCGACCATGTGCGCAGCTGCACCTTTATGGCTTCGGACGGCGTGCGTCCCACCAACGAGGGCCGCGGCTACGTCATGCGCCGCCTGCTGCGCCGTGCCGCCCGCCATGGCCGTATGCTGGGCATCAACCATCCTTTCCTGGTGGATCTGGTCGAGACCGTGATCGTTTCCAGCGAAAGCGCTTACCCCGAGCTGCGCGAGAATGCCGCTTACATCAAGCGGGTCATCGGCACCGAGGAAGAAAACTTCTACCGCACCATCGACGCCGGCATGAGCATGCTGACCGAGCTGCTGGAGGGCGTTAAGGCCGAGGGCGGCAAGGTTCTGGCCGGTGCCCAGATCTTCAAGCTGCACGATACCTACGGCTTCCCGTTTGACCTGACCCGCGAGATCGCCGAAGAAAACGGCATCGAGGTGGATGAGGCCGGCTTCCGTGCCGAGCTGCAGAAGCAGAAGGATCGCAGCCGTGAGGAGCGTCTGAAGAAGAACATCTCCGGCTGGAGCGCTGACCTGTTCGGCGAACTGACCGTAGAGCCCACTGTTTACACCGGCTACGAGACTCTGTGCGATGAGGGTGTAGTTCTGGCCCTGGCCGATGAGGAGGCCCTGACCGACGGCGTTGCCACCGACGACGGTGCCAAGGACGGCGTGCTGGTTATTCTGGACAAGACCCCCTTCTACGCCGAGATGGGC
>JAFULE010000238.1 GCA_017483235.1 Faecalibacterium sp.
CCAGTGGCCGCCCACCAGCGCGCGCTGCCACTGCAGCTGCACATCGCCCTCCACGGCGAAGGCCAGCTCCGTGACCGCCGTGCCGGGAATCCACGCAGCGTCGGCAGGCTGTGCCAGAACGCTCACTTCGGCAGGTTCTTCGATTTCTTCTTCCACGGCAAGGTGGCACTCGCAGGCGCAGTCCTCCGCGCACAGCAGAGCGCCCAGCTCGTCGTAGCAGCCGCACAGGGTTTCTTCTTCAATGACTGGCTCTTCTGCCACGATATGGCACTCGCAGGCGCAGTCTTCGGCGCATTCCTCGGTGCAGGCGCACAGCGCTTCTTCCACAACAGGCTCTGCGGGCAGCTCCACGTCCTCTTCCACGTTCAGGTTGAAGCCGTGGCACAGGCACGCGCAGTCCTCGCCGCACTCGGCGATGCAGTCGCAGCTACTGGTTTCCACGCCGTCCACGTTGAGCAGATCGCCGCGGATGTAGCCCAGCTTGCCATTGTATTCCACCTGATACCACAGCACTTCGTCCACGGTGACGCTGGCGGTGACCACCACCTGCGTGCCGGTGGAAAGATGCTTGAACAGGCGCTCGCCATCCACATTGGGCTCGGCGCGCATGTTCACGCGGTCGGTGTTGACGTAGGCGAAACGGTCGTCCATCTCGGTTACGTCGTTGCTGTAGTCGGCGGTCTCGTCAAACTCGATGCCAGCGTACTCCATCAGCGCTTCCATGCTGGCATAACCGGCCAGGCGCTCGTCGTCCGCGCTGTAGCTGCGGCGGGCGATGGTGTCGCTGACGTTTGCCTCAATGGTGGAGATGGTGCCCTCGGTCACGAACTCGACGATGCCCATGTGGCCGATTTCCTCTTCCTCCATGGGGATGATGAAGGCGATGTCGCCCGGCTGCGGATAGTAGTCGCCGCCGCGCCACGCGCCCATGGCGGATACCTTATCCACCCAGCGGCCCACGGAGCCGTAGCCCAGCTCGCTGGCAATGGACATGTCCGCATGCAGCATGGTGTAGCCCACGAAGCTGGCGCACCACTCGCTGTAGGGGTCGCCCATCCAGTCGCCGTAGCGGGTGTAGCCCTTGCGGTTGCCCTCTTCGTCGATGATGAAGTTGGTGTCGCTCTCGCGGTAGCCCAGCTGATAGGCCGCCACGGTGAGGATGTCCACGCGCCAGTCGCCGGTGAGCGGCAGCTTGCGCAGGCCCTTGAGGAACTCCTCATCGTTCTGCACGCGGCGCACGGATACGGGAATGGTGATGCTGTCGCTGTCGCTGTCGCCGCTCACATCGGTGGCGGAAACGCTCAGCTTCCACTCGCCGCCCACGGTGGGCAGATAGCTCACGGCGTACACGCCGCTTTGCAGATAGGTGGTGGTGGTTTCGTACTGCACCTCGCCGTCGGCGGAGAAAGTGACGGTGACGAGGTAGGGCGCATTGCCGCCGTTGACGGTGACGGATGCGTAGATGGCTTCCTCGTTGGCGTAGACATACGCGCTGGAGCTGGCCAGCTCCACGGTTACGCCGTCGTAGCTGGGATCCACAGGCACGTCGGGGGTCTGCTGATCGTTTTCCGGCTCAGAGGGCTCGACGGGCTGGGAGGGAATTTCGATGCTGGGGCCGTTGGGATCGGTGGGGTCCCAGGGCAGCACGGGGGTTTCGGGGATTTCCTCGGGCTCGGAGGGCTCGACAGGCTCCTCGGGCACGAGGGGGTCGGAGGGTTCCACGGGCTCAGTGGGTTCACTGGGCTCGACGGGCTCTTCGGGCTCCTCCGGGAAGGTGGGGATTTCGATTTCCGGGGTGATGGCCGGGGGTTCGGGAATCTCAATCACAGGGGTTTCGGGGATGACGGGCTCCTCGGGTTCCTCGGGGAATTCCTGCACGGGCTCGGCGGGGAACTCCTCCACGGGCATGGGGTCGTACCCGCCCATGAGGGCGGCGATGTCGATGACGGGGGTTACGGGGATTTCCTCAGCGAAGGAGGGCATCGCAGAGAAAAGCAGCGTAACGCTCATCAGGATGGCAAGCAGCTTACGAATCATGCGTTTGTTCCTCCTTTCTTAGATCGCGGACCAGCCAACGGCTTCGGTCACGGTGGTTCCATTGTTGCGGCTCTGCACGGCCTGCGCCTTTACGCCGATGATCAGCTCACAGGTCTGGTACCTGTTGTCCATGGTTTCGGCAAACTCCACGCCGGTAAACAGGGGCGCGGTGCTTTCGCCATCGATGCCGGCGACCAGCGAGCCCTTGACTGCCTGCTGATAATAGAAGAAGCCGTTGTCATACACCCAGTTGGCGGTATCGAGGCCGACCAGCCTGATGTGATGCTGCTGGAGCTTGTCAAGCGTGTCGATGGTTTCCACGGTACCGTCGGCAAAGGTGAGCTGGATATCCAGCTTGATGCGTGTCCAGAAGTCCACGCCGCCGGCATTTTTCACCGTTACGACCTTGCCGATGGTTTCGCCGGGCATGACGCCGGTAACGTCCGTGAACGGATTGCCGTTTCCGTCCGTTTCCACCAGCTCCATATCGAGCGCGGCGGTGGTGATGACGTTATACGCCGTGTCCTCCACCACAAAATAGGCTGCTGTGCCTGCGGCAAGCAATGCCATGCAGCACACAGCCAGGGCAATGATGGCAATTTTCGTTCTGGTCATAACAGTATCTCCTTTCGGTGCAGGGGGATTGCGATATACGCACAGCCCGTGCGGCTGGGGATGATGGTTGGTTATGGCTGCACTGGCAGGCCATACGGGGATATCCGGCAAAATATGGCAGATAGCCCCGTATAGCCTGCCCCTTTTCAGGGGCAGGCCGATACAGGTCTTATTAAATTAGATCAATTACTTGGTCCAATCCCAGCCCTTTTTCTCTTCGTTCTTGGACTGAGTGTCTTCCCAGAACTTGTCGCCTTCGGGAGTAGCATTCCAAGCCACCTCATAGGTGCCGGGCTTACCAAAAGCGGTGTCCAGAGCAACATAAGCATTGTCAAAGCCCTGAGCAGAAGTAGCTTCGGCGACAACGTAGATCTTCCACTGATCGCCCAAAGTCTTCTTCAGAGTTTCGATCTGCTCATTGGTGGTCTTAGCATCCATGTAAACCTGGTTGATAGCGTCGCAGGTAACATCGTTGGGTTTGCCTTCAACAGCACCCTTCAGAGCGGTACGATAGGTGGCAACATAAACATTGTAGGTGATACCGTCGATGTCATCCTGATACACGTTCCAGTTGCCTTCGCCATTGCCGATATAGCCTACACCCTCGGTATACTCAGGCAGCCAGCTCCACAGGCCCTTCTCGGTAGACAGGGCAGCATGGTTCCAATGCACGATGTTGTCGCTAGCATTCAGAGCGGGAATGTCCTTGGCGCCAGAGTCCAGAATGTCAGGAATAGCAAAGTGGATACGAACGAAAGCATCTTCAGAGCCAGTGTTCTCAACATAGGCTTCCTTCTCGATGCCGTTAATCTGGTTGCCCTTTTCGGTCTTGCCGGTGGTGGGGATCAGCTTCTCGAGGGTGTCGTCATTGTTGTCGCCAAAGTCTTCGAACAGGTCGATCTTCACGTTACCAGTGGTGAAAACGTTGGTCTGAATATCGGTGTCGGTGAAGTAAGCGATGGTGCCGCCGATGGCGAGGATAGCGACCATGGACAGGGTCATGGCCAGAACCAGAATCTTCTTCTTGTTCATTGTGAGTTTTCTTCCTTTCTTTCTTTTGGTCGGTGGTCATTTATTCAAAGTACTTTCGTACTAAGAATCAGGGGTTAGCTTTCGCCCAAGCGTCAGCTGCAGACGTTACGTTTTCCTTCTGCACAGCATAAGCGGTGAAGGTCAGAACAGGCTTGTTATTGCCAATGGCATTCAACTGCTCCTTGGTCACGTCATATTTGACAGTCACCTGATTATCGGTCAGGATGGTGAAGAACTGATTGGCAGTGCTAGCTTCTACCTCACGGTAGTACACGCCAGCCTCACCTTCAAGCGCCGTCCACTCATTTGCGCTAGTATCAACGCTGTAGGTCATGTAGGCAGCAGGATTGTTGGTTTCCTGAACCTTCACGAACAGCCAGCAGGCTTCGCTGCCGCCATCAACCTTCACAGTAGGATTCTTAGGCAGAACACGACCAGGAATCATCTTGTAATCGCTGATGGAGGTGACCCACTGTTGCCAATGAGCTTCCTTGGTAATGCTTTCATCCAATTTGTTGTCGTTGGCCTTGTAAGGCTGCTCCTTCAGGTCGATATTAATATCACCAACAGTGAAGGTGTTTGTCACGGCACCGGATTTATCAGTGATCCATGCGATGGTGCCGCCAACAGTAACCATGGCAACCACCATCACCAGCGTGAGCGTCAGGAGAACTTTGCGAAGCATAGCCACACGGCGACGCTGAGCACGAGTCTTTGCTTTCTTCATTGCTTCTTTCTCCTTTCTATCCGTTCACAGCATCGGCTGTAACAGATGATTTTGTTTTCCAAATCAGACCGTGTGGTCTGAAGAAGAACTTATTTTACGCCATACTCGACATCGCTGATAGCAGCCCAAGCGCCAGCAACGTTTTCTTCGAAGCCCTCGTACTGCACAGCGTAAGCAGTAACGTTGATCTTCTTACCTTCGTACTCATCAATAGCCGCGTTAGCGATGTCGCCCTTAACCTTGAATTGGGTGAAGGTGGGATAAGGCACAACCCCAGCACCCTCGGCAGTGTTCGCGGCAGCAACCTTGGCGTAAACAACACCTTCAGCACCTTCAACAGCCTTCCAACCATTAGCGACAAGCTGCTCGGCAATGGTCTTGTAACCATTCTCGCCAGTCTCGCTGGCAGCTTCAATCGCAGCCAGTCCATTCTCAATCTTGATGAACAGCCAGCTCTCTTCGCTGCCGGGCTGAACACGAATGACAGGATCCTTGTCGATGGTGCGACCGGGGACGATCTTATACTCATTCTCAGTCACACGGTCGGTAATACCAGGCTCAATTTTGCCGGTTTCAGTATCGACAAGATTTTCATCCATGGTGATATCAACCTTACCAACGGTGAAGGTATTCTTCACGGAATCGGTATCAGTCAGGTAAGCAACGGTCACGCCAACGGACAGGCTCATCAGGAGCAGGCCGCAGGACAGCATCAGCAGAAACTTGCGCAGCTTCTTCTTCATGGCTTTCATTGGGGTGTGTCCTCCTTTGGTTTGTTTTTTCTATGTGAATCGGCGGGCTGTTTCCCCCAGCGGGAGGACACGGACAGGGCCGAAACCATACTGTTTTCGTTTCACCGATTACTTATGGTGAAGGTGTTATCCCATGCCTTCCGCAGCGAAGTTTCGCTGCGGTAAAGCTTACTGCTGCGGCTGGGGAGCCTTGCGCTTGCGGCCCTTCCTGCCCTTTTTGCGCTTCTTCTTTTTGGAGGAATCATCATCCACCATGCGGAGAAGATCGGGCATGAAGATGAGCATGATGAGCACAATGCCAATGCAAATGCCCATGATGCCGCCCTCGCGGGTTTGCAGCCAGCTGGATAAATAGCCAAGATATGGAATGGTGAATACCGGCACACCAATCAGGTTCTTGTAATACACGGGAGAACCATCCATGGCGTCGTTGGCGTCGCCCTTGGTGTAGTAGTAGTATTCAAAATCCTGCAGGGGTACTTCCACCACGGTTTCCTTGCCGTTTTCATCGGTAACGACTTCGTGGCCGATGGTGCGGATATCAATATCCACCACACGGTGGGTGGCGACGAGCAGATCCTCATTCACCACAAAGGTGATGGGGTCGCCCACCTGAACGTTCCACGGGTCTTCCGCCCGAACGTAGATGAGCGCGCCGACGTGGTACGTGGGCTCCATGGAGCCGGAAAGCACTGCATATGGGGTAAGCCCGATGAGCCGCACGCCTACCAGCAGGAAGGCCATGGCAACCACCGCGCATACCGCAAGGGTTGTTAACAGGTTCCACAGTTTCCGAAACATCATTATCCTCGAGTTCAAACGCTGGTACGCTGAAAATGAGCAAACTACTCCCATTCACAACGTGTGTACATTGTACCACGATTGGAAGCCGTTGACAAGGGCTAAATGCGTTTCTAAAGTATGATAATTTTGTCAAAATATCTTTACATTTGTGCTTTATGGTTTGACATCAGCCTTTTCTCGCCTTTTTCCGCGACTGATGGAAAATTTTTTCTGTTGTATAACAGGCAGACGAAGCGGGCAAACTGACCCGTGGAGGTGATGGGAAATGAGTCCCAAGGAACTGATGTATATTGAGGATGCACTGAGCCACGAACAGTTTTTGCGCACGCAGTGCATGCAGGCGGCGCAGAGCCTGCAGAACCCGGAGCTGAAAAACTATGCCAACCAGCTGGCGCAGCAGCATGAAAAGCTGTTTCAGAAGCTGTACGCGCTGGTGTGAGGGGAGGATCAGACCATGAACGATGAAAAGATTATGGAGAATTTGCTGCTGACGGCCAAGGGCGCGTGCGACCTGTACCTGCACGGTGCGATTGAGAGCAGCACGCAGAATGTGAATGCAGCCTTTGACGACGCGCTGAACCAGAGCCTGTGCATGCAGGATGGGATTTATGCCAAGATGAGTGCACACGGCTGGTACCAGCAGGAGCAGGCGCCGGCCGAGCAGGTGCAGAAGGTTAAGGGGAAGTTTGCCGGACAGCCCGGGTGAGGGGAGCGCGTTAGCGCTCCCATGCCCTTGTAACCGCTGCGCGCGGGGCGGGGGGGCTGATGCCCTCAGCCCGGCTCCGGGTGCGCCCGGAGG
>JAFULE010000239.1 GCA_017483235.1 Faecalibacterium sp.
AGGCCCTTGTTCATCAATGTGGCGCTGTCGATGGTGATCTTGGCGCCCATATCCCAGTTGGGATGCTTGAGGGCATCGGCGCGGGTTTTGTTTTTCAGCTGGTCGGCCTTCATGCCAAAGAAAGGGCCGCCCGATGCGGTAAGCAGGATCTTGGTCAGAGTGTTGGCACTTTCGCCGTCCTGCAGGCACTGGAAGATGGCAGAATGTTCGCTGTCCACCGGAAGCAGGTGTACCCCATGCTGTTTGACAGCCTCGGTGACCAGATGGCCGCCGGTGACAAGGCTTTCCTTGTTGGCAAGGGCCAAGTCATGGCCGCTTTGCACCGCCGAAAGGCTGGCGCCAAGGCCCGCAATACCCACCACGCTGTTCAGCACCACGTCGGGGCCGTCCAGCCCGGCCAGCTGTACCAGACCCTCAGGCCCCTGCAGCAGCTTGGGCGCATCGGCGGTGCCGGCCAGCGCAGCCGACAGCTTTTCGAAGGCCGCCGGGTCGGTGACACAGACGTATTGGGGGTGAAACTCGGCGATCTGCTGCTGCAACAACTCGACCCGGCTGTGAGCCGAAAGGCCGAATACCTCATACCCCTGTGCCCGGATCACGTCCAGACTTTGGGTGCCGATGGAACCGGTGGAGCCAAGCAGGGTGACTTTTTTTGCCATAGGAAAAGTCCTCCGTTTTTTAACGATAGAAGGCTGCGGTAACCGCCATGGTGACAAAGGGTGCAATGAACATCACGCTGTCGAAGCGGTCCAGAATGCCGCCGTGCCCCGGGAAGATGGAACCGTAATCCTTGATGCCGTTCTGGCGCTTGACCACGCTGGCAAACAGGTCACCATAAATGCCCAGCACCGCCGACACCATGCCCAGAAAGGCGATGATGGCGTACATCGAAATGCCGAAGTTGGAGCGGGTGAACATGGCAGTACGGTCGGCTGCAAACGAGTAGCCGTAGGTGGCCACCATGCCCAGCACCATGGTGCCCAGCACGCCGCCGATGGCGCCTTCCACCGTCTTTTTGGGGCTGACCACCGGGCACAGCTTATGCTTGCCAAAGGCGCGGCCTGCAAAGTAAGCACAGGTGTCGCCGCCCCATGCAAAGCAGAGGATGAGCAGAATAAAGAAGATGGCGTCGTACTGATATTCTGCCACCGGCAGCAGCTTTTTGAGATGCACCAGCGAATAGAAGCAGAAGATGATGATGCCGCTGAACATGGCCAGACCACTGGCCTTGGCAAAGCTGACCGTGCCGTTGCGGACAACCAGATAGATGCAGTAGAACACCAGAAGCATAAAGGATGCAGGCAGCATCCAGTTGCGAACGGTGGGCGAATCGGACAACATGATGACCAGTGTGTAGGGCACCAGTACCAGATACAGCGGCAGTTCTTTTTTGCCAAAGCCCAGTGCGTTGAACACCTCGTGAATGGCGATCAGGGTGACTGCTGCGATGATCAGGTTGAAGATCATGGTGTCGAAGAACAGCAGAACCACTGCAAGGACCGCAAGGCCCACCACAGCGGTGATAACTCGTGTTTTCATAGGTTTCGTAACTCTCCCTCAAATACCGCCGAACCGACGGCTGCGATGGTTGAATTCCTCAATGGCGGCATCCAGATCGGCCCGGGTAAAATCGGGCCACAGAACGTCCATTTCCACCAGTTCGGAATAGGCGGCCTGCCACAGCATAAAGTTGGAAAGCCGCTTTTCGCCGCTGGGGCGAAGAATAAAATCGGGGTCTTTCTGCCCCTTGGTATACATTTCGGCGCTCATACGCTCTTCGGTGATCTGAGCCGGGGTAAGCTTCCCTTCTGCCACCTGCTGCGCCAGTTTTTGCGCAGCGCGCACGATCTCGGGCCGGCCGCCATAGTTGACCGCAATGTTCAATGTCATGCCGGTATTATGGGCGGTTTTGGTTTCGATATCATTCATCAGGGCCTGATGTTCGGGCGCCAGTGCCGAGCGGTCGCCCAGAAAGACCACCCGGTTATTCTCTTTCTGGTAATCGTAGGCTTTTAATAGGTATTCGCCAAACAGCCGCATAATGCCGTTGACCTCTTCCAGCGGGCGCTTCCAGTTTTCGGTGGAGAAGGCGTAAAAGAACACCGACTCGACCCCCAGCTCGTTGCAGTAGCGGGTGATGTCCTGAAAAACCTCGGCGCCTTTTTTGTGGCCGGCCGAGCGGGGCAGCCCCTGTTTTTTAGCCCAGCGGCCGTTGCCGTCCATGATGATGCCGATGGAAAGGCCCCTGGCAAACTCTTCGGGGTGGTTCATAAACAGATTTCACTCCTTGGAAAAAAGAGGCCGCGCACACGGCGGCGGGCACCCGGCAGCAAGGGCACTTACCTGCTGCCGGACACCGCGCGGCGATCGGCGCACGGCACTCGGTTTTTGTTGCGGTGTGTCGGCCGATGGAAATCAGACGGACATGATCTCCTTCTGCTTATCGGCAACGGCAGCGTCAACCTTCTTGATAAACTTGTCGGTCAGCTTCTGCACAGCCTCTTCCATCTTCTTCTGGTCGTCCTCAGTCAGCTCGCCGGCTTTCTTGGCGGCCTTGGCCTTATCCATAGCGTCGCGGCGGATGTTGCGGATGGCAACCTTGCTTTCTTCGCCCAGCTTGGAAACATCCTTGGCCAGCTGCTTGCGGCGCTCTTCAGTGGGCGCCGGGAAGGTCAGGCGGATGGTAACACCGTCATCGATGGGGTTAATGCCCAGATCGCTGGCCTGAATGGCCTTGGTGATGGGGCGCAGCAGGCTGCGGTCCCAGGGGCTGATGGTCAGGATGCGGGCCTCGCTGACCGCAACCGAAGCCACCTGCTGCAGCGGGGTGGGGGCGCCGTAGTAATCGACGGTGATCTTATCCAGAACGGCGGGGTTGGCGCGGCCGGCGCGCACGGCAGCCAGCTCACGGTTCAGGTGATCCAGCGCACTGTTCATTTTTTCTTCGTAAACCTTGGTGCTGATGCTCATAGTAAACTCTCCTTAAAACATGTTATGCGGCGCTTCTTGCGTTACGCCGGATCATTCTTCGTAAACCAGAGTGCCCACATTTTCGCCCTGCACAGCCAGCGCGATATTTTCGGGCTTGGCCAGATCGAACACCAGAATGGGCAGCTTGTTGTCGCGGCAAAGGGTGGCGGCGGTGCCGTCCATCACCTGCAGCTGATCCTCCAGCACCTTGGTAAAGGTGAGGGTATCGTACTTTTTTGCGTCGGGGTACTTGTGGGGGTCCTTGTCGTACACGCCGTCCACCATGGTGGCCTTGAACATTACGTCGGCGCTTACCTCAACGGCACGCAGCGCGGTGGCCGTATCGGTGGAGAAGAAGGGGTTGCCGGTGCCGCCGCCAAACAGCACCACCTTGCCGGCCTCCATGGCCTGCAGGGCGTCCTTGCGGGTAAAGCTGGGGGCCACCTGCGGCATGACGATGCTGGTAAGCACCTCGGTCTGCACGCCCAGCTGTTCCAGCATATCCGAAACAGCCAGACAGTTCATTACGGTGGCCAGCATACCGATCTTATCGGCCAGGGTACGCTCCATGGCGCCGCTGGAACGGCCGCGCCAGAAGTTGCCGCCGCCCACCACGATGCCGATCTGCACACCCAGCTGGTGGGCCTGCTTGATGCCCTCGCAGATGGAACGCATCACGGCTTCGTCAAAGCCGGTGCCCTTGGCGCCGCCCAAAGCTTCGCCGCTGACTTTTAAAAGAATGCGATGATATTTTAATGCCATATTGTCACACCATCCCAGTTAAATTCTATCGCGTATATTTTACAATAAAAACCAAATGATGTAAACCCGAAATGCCCGAAAAAAGGTAAAGCCTTTGTGAACAAGGCAAAAATCCCCCCGGCTATGCCGGGGGGAACGCTGTTTTACACGGTTATTCCGCCTTGGGGCCGCGGCCCAGATTCTGCAGCCCGGGCACAGTGCGCAGCTCGCGCAGGGCAGCGCCGCGCAGATGCTGCAGCCGCATTTCCTGCTGCAGGGGCGAATGCAGCACCACACTGTCGGGCGGCAGCTGCCCGCCCTGCGGGATCAGCATGCGGATGCAGGTGCCGTTTTTTTGCGGCTGCACCGAAATTTTCCAGCCCATCATGCGGCAGTATTCGCCGCACAGATACAGCCCGATGCCCGGCCCGTTTTCAAACCCAGGGGCAGTGTTTTCCTGCTTCACAAAGGGCTGGAACAGATTTTGCAGCTGCTCGGGGGGCATGCCGCAGCCGGTGTCGGAAACGGTAAGGCTCACACCGTCTTCGGCGGCACACAGCCCAAAGGTGACCACGCCACCCTTTTTGCAGGCGCGCAGCCCGTTGGAGGTAAGGTTGAGGATGACACGCTCGGCCAGCAGATAATCGGCCTGCACAATATACTGCTCTTCGTCAGTGCAGTCCAGCTGCAGGGTTACGCCGATGGCGCGGTAGATATCGGCCTGTTCGGCACAGATGCCCTGCAGCATCGAGCGCAGATCAAGCCATTCGGTTTGCGGGGTAACTGCGGTGCACAGGCAGGCACACATGGCCACCAGATTGTCGGTGATACGGTGCAGCCCTTCGGTGGCTGTTTCGATGTCCTGCAGCGCCTGCTGTACTGTCTCGTGGGAATACTCGGCCCGGTTTTGCTCCAGATGCATCTGCAGATATTCCCGGTTCAGGCTGATCAGGTTCAGCGGGCGGGCAAACTCCTCACTTACTGCATGCAGCATCAGTTCGTTCAGCCGGGTCTGGACCCCATCGTTCATGTCAAGTCTGCCGTTTGATTCAAGCATTCTTCTTCGCCTCTTTCGTAAATGGCACGGTGCACATCCCACTGCACCGCATACACCAGCCGCCCTGCCGAAGGCCGTTCAGAAAGACCGGCCCGCATTTTGAACGCCAGATACTCCGGCGCATTCTGTTCTTCCAGCCGGTCCACCAGCCGCCGCAGGCTGCATTCCACCGCATTGGCCGACAGGGCAATGTGCAGCTTGCTTACTTCGCGCAGCAATTCCTTTTTGATGGCCATGCGTTCGTCGTTCTGTTCCGCCAGTACCACCGCTTCGGTCAGGTAGACGCAGGGCATCTCGTCGCCCCGCAAGCGCCAGCTTTGAAACAGCTGAAGGCAGCAATGCTGGATCTGTTCCGCACCGGCCCCGCACAGCATACGGATACGCCGCACCAGGGTGGCCAGATCGTACGGCTTTATCATACAATAGTTGGGCCCGTAAGACAAGAGCTTCTGGTGAATGGCGCGATGGCTGCTGCGCAGCAGAAAGATGATGGTGCTGCCCACCGGCCGATCCGCTGCGGCCAGCCGCTCCATAAATTCGATGGCGTCCATATCCTGCAGCAGTTCATCCACCAGAATGCAGTCGTACCGGCAAAAATACACTTCGCGCAGAAGAGTTTTGCCCCGCGGATACACATCGTTGCATACAATACCCTCGGTTTCGGCCAGATAGCGCTGTGTTACCCTTGCCACAGACTCGTCGGCCATGGCAAGGGCAATTCTGAGGGGATGGCTGCTGTTTTCTTTTGCTTGCATCATTTTGTCCTTCCGTTTTCGGTTACCACATCATCTGCTGCACACAGCAGCTCGTCCAGCACATCTTTCCAGGTTTGGATGGGGATGCTGTTTTCGTACAGAAAACGCACCAGCTGCCGCCCCCGCAGGGCGTCCACCGCCGCAACAGCGGTTTCGCTGCGGGCAGGCCGCCCCTCCATATCCAGCCGCAGCGACAGGCAAAAGCCGTCCGCCCCGACGCTGCCGGCATAGGTCAGCGTATGCGCCTGCTGATAGGGCCCCAATGCCGAAAATTCGCGCACCAGTGCTGTCATCTGTGATCCTCACCTTTCTTGGCCGGCGGCTGTGCTTTTGCCGCCGGTGCTCTTTCGTTCTTCTTTATTGTACCGAGGTTATGCTGCCAGTGCAACGATAAAAAAGCGTCAAAAAACGTCGCACCAAAAGCATCGCTTTTTTTGAAAAATGGCTTGACAAAACGGGGGCGCTGCTATAAATTAGACAGGTAACAGATTTTATGGGCTCGTAGCGCAGTTGGGAGCGCACCACATTCGCATTGTGGGGGTCGGGAGTTCGACTCTCCTCGAGTCCACCAAAA
>JAFULE010000240.1 GCA_017483235.1 Faecalibacterium sp.
GGCCATGCTGAACGCCAAGTATGGCCCCGGCACCGTCAAGCTGACCATCAAAGACAGCTACCAGAACATGGTGGAGATGATCCACCCCCACTTCCATCTGGTGGAAACCGCCCGCAAGGCCATTGCCATGACCGGCCTTACCCCTGAAGAGGTGCCAGTGCGCGGCGGCACCGACGGCGCCCGCCTGAGTTGGATGGGCCTGCCCTGCCCCAATCTGGGCACCGGCGGCTTTAACTTCCACGGCACAGCCGAATGCACCACCGTAGAGCGGATGGACAAGGCCACCCAGATCGTTTTGAACATTGTGTCGCTGTACGCCGAATAAATCAAAAAGGGGACGCCCCACACGGGGCGTCCCTTGATTTTGCAGCCGCTTTGCACTATACTGTGTAACGGCATGTCTTTGTAGCTCAGCTGGATAGAGCATCCGCCTCCTAAGCGGAAGGCCGTGGGTTCGAATCCCGCCAAGGACGCCAGCAAAAGCACCTGCTTTGGCAGGTGCTTTTTTAAATTTGAGCCAAAAAATAACCCGAGTATCCCCGTTTTGCAATGTTTTGTTAGCGTGTGCACAACACTTTGCGGGGAAATGTAGCTTTCATGTATAAAGTTATTAACTTTCATTGACTTTCGTTTTTTTGGTTGCTATAATGCCCCTCGGTGTGTTTTATCAATGGAAGAAAAATCGGCGGCGGCAGGCGATACTCGGCCCCGAAAGCCGGTGTAGTGAGAGGGCAAAGAGTGCATGAAGAATAGACCTACCATCAAGGATATTGCGGCCGAAGTGGGTGTTTCGCACACCACTGTATCCTATATCCTCAGCGGAAATACAACCCAGAAAATTTCGGACGCCACCCGCAAGGCGGTGTTGGATGCGGCCCGTCGGCTGCAGTATGTGCCCAACGGTGCGGCCCGTGCGCTGCGGATCAACAGCAGTAACTGCATCAGCGTGGCCATGGAAAAGTCCATCACTCAGGCACGCTACGGCAGCCTGCTGGAAGGTATCCGCAACACCCTGCGGGCCGAAGGCTACTGGCTGATGCTGTTCGATTTTGGCAGCAGCGACGGCCTGTACCCCGATTATCTGAACAGTGTGCTGCAGCGCCGCACCGACGGCATCATCTACATTTCGTCCGACGGCAACCCCCCGCCGGAGGAATGGCGCAAGGTGATCATTGCCAACAATCTGCCTTTTGTGGCCTGTGACTGCTGCCCCAAGGAAAAAGAGCTGGCTTCGATCAGCTTTGACTATGAGCGCGGCGCATTCGAGGTGGGCTGCCGTCTGTTTGGCGAAGGCGCCCGCCGGCTGCTGTACTGGCGGCCCGATGTCAAGGTGCAGCAGGAGGATTACCGCGAACTGGGCCTGCGCCGTGCGGCAGCGCTGTACCCCGGTGTGCAGCTGGAGGTGTGCTATCTGCCCTACGAGCAGATGGAACGCAGCTCGGAAGTCGAGCGCCATCAGCTGTTCAGTCAGATCTGCCGCCAGCACATGAGTCAGGCGGTGATTCCGCATCTATCGGAATATCAGGCCGGCGATGCGGTTGTATGCAGCTGGGGCGTGATGACCAAGTATCTGGCCCCCCTCATGCAGGACAAGGGCTGGAACCTGAAGCTGGCTTCGCTGTCCGATTCCGAAAGCCCGGTGATGAAGGATGCCCGTATTCTGGCCAGTAAATCGGATTTTTTGCGCGGCGGCGAAGAGTGTACCAAGCTGCTGCTGCAGCTGATCCGCGGCGAAACCGAACCCCATCAGATTATTGTACCGCCTACCACCCCCGGATATCTGGAAAGCTGATCCAAACGCCTGTTCCAAAAGGAACAGGCGTTTTTTGTGTAATATGTCAATTTTGGAAAAGACGCGGAAAAAAAGCCCGGCCCGCATTGAAAAACCGGAAAATCTGAGTATACTTATACGTGAAAGTAACTTGTACGTGCAAGTGGAAAGAAAACTTGATTGTTTTTCGCTTTTTAGCGCTATTTTTGATGGGTTGCTTTTTTAAAAAGGACAAAATACAGCCAAATCACTTGCACGTAAAAGCTGCCCGCAGGGCAGATGAATATCAGATTTGTTTTTCTCCTTTCTCTTTTTCGTTCGCAGCAAAACACCCCCGTGCTACAGCACGGGGGTGTTTTGCGTCCGGTGATAAAAACATGGGGCAACATCCGCGGATGTTGCCCCATGTTGATGGATGCAGATTACAGCAGCTTCTGCTTTTGCACCTTGCCGGTGGCGGTGCGGGGAAAGTCGGTAACGAATTCCACATAGCAGGGCACTTTGAATTTGGCCAGCCGGGTGGCACAGTGATTGATCACTTCCTGCTCGGTCAGCTGTGCGCCTTCCACCGGAAGAACAAAGGCCTTTACCACGTTCTGGCGCAGCGGGTCGGGCACACCGATCACGGCAGCGTCGGCAATCATGGGATGGGCCGTCAGGGCGCTTTCCACTTCGGCGCTGCTCACATTCTCGCCGCTGCACTTGATCATGTTCACGCAGCGGTCGATAAAGAACAGCCAGCCGTTTTCGTCCAGATATCCCTGGTCGCCCGAATGCAGCCAGTTGTCGGCGTCCAGCAGGGCGGCGGTGGCCTCTTCGTCCTTGTAATAACCGGGAATCAGCGAGCGGCCGGGCACACCGTGCACACAGATCTCGCCAATCACACCGGGGGCTACTTCGTTACCCTGCTCGTCAATGATCTTGATCTTGTACGACAGGGCGGTGCGGCCCACGCTGGGCCAGTTCTTGTCGCCGAACAGGGGGGCGCAGGTAACGCCCGAAACCGTTTCGGTCATGCCATAGCTGTTCAGCAGCCGCACGTTGAACCGCTCTTCAAAGCGATCCTTTTCCTCGGTGCTCATGCCCATCGAGAAATAAATCTGCTTTAAGCAGTGGTCCTTTTCCCAGGGCTGCACCGGCTGCAGCATCATGGTGCGGTTCATCATGGACATGGTGTCGGTAAAGTTTGCCTTGTACCGTACCACCTGGCTCCAGAAACGACGGGCGCTGTAATGCTCCACCATGATCAGGGTCGAGCCGCTGATCATGCAGGGCATCACGGCCATTTCCTGAAAGTCCATGTGATAGCAGGGCATCGACGACAGAAACCGGTCCCCCTCGGCCATGCCCATCTGAGCAATGTGCAGATGGCCGCCGTACACCACGTTGCAGTGGGTGTAAATGGCGCCCTTGGGGTGGCGGGTGGTGCCGCTGGTAAACAGGATCACCGCTGTTTCCTCGGTGGAAACCGGGCGGATCTCCTGCAGCTGCTCGCTCTGGCGGGCCATGCCCTCCGACAGATTGAGCACGTCGGGGGCATCGGTTTGGCCAAAGGCAAGGATCAGATGCTGAATGCCCAGCTGCTTGTAGGTATCCAGATACATTTCCAGATTGCGGGGCTCCACGATCAGCACGCGGGCGGCCACCTTCTGGATGACATAGCTGCTTTCCGGCAGGGGATAGTGCTCGTTCATCGGCACCGAAACAGCGCCGATCTGGGCCAATGCCAGCCAGCACACCAGATATTCGGGCGAGTTGTGCAGGTGCAGCGTCACGTATTCGCCTTTTTGGATGCCAAGCTCCAAAAAGTAGTTGGCCGCCCGTTTTACCCTGCGGTCAAACTCTTTATAAGTATAGGCGGTGACGACGTCTTCCACCGATACGTATTCCAGAAAGGTGCGGTCGCCGTAAAAGCGAACCGTATCATCCCACTGGCTTCGCAGTGTGGTACTGCCCACCACGTCTGTCATAAAAACATACCTCTTTTGCCGGAAACGCTGAATTCAGAATTTTTGATCAGGACAGCTTCTCGATCAGGGCGGGCACGATCTTGTACATATCGCCCACCAGGCCGAAGTCGCAGTTCTTGAAGATGGGGGCGCCCTTGTCCTTGTTGACCGCAACGATCACCTTGGACTTGTTGATGCCGCCAATGTGCTGCACCTGGCCGGAAACACCCATGACGAAGATCATCTCGGGTTTGACCTGAGTGCCGGTGATGCCCAGGTAGCTGGCCTTGGGCAGCCACTTGTTGTTTTCGGCAACGGGGCGGCTGCAGCCAACCTCGGCACCCAGAACGGCAGCCAGCTTGTTGACCATTTCCAGATCGGCTTCGGCAGCCAGACCGCGGCCAACGTCCACAATGCGCTTGGCAACGGCCAGGTTGGCGCCGCCTTCCTTCTTCTCTTCGCGGGCCAGCACCTTGTAGCTGGGCACAGCAGCGCCGGCAATGGCGCGCACTTCGGCCACGGTTTCGTCGGCAGCGGCCTCAAACACGCCGCTGTTCACGGTAACAACGCCGTAGGGCTTGGAGAAGGTCTCGGTACGCTGAGCGGTGCCGCCGTAAACAACACGGCTGCAAACGGCCTTGTCGCCGTCGGCCTTCAGCTCGGTGATGCCGGTCAGAACGGCGGTGTCCAGCAGGGCGCCCAGCTTACCGGCCAGGCAGCGGCCGCGGATGGTGTTGTACACAACAACCAGAGCGCTGTCAGCCTTCTTTACCTCATCGGCAATGGCGGCAGCATAATCCTCGGGGCAAACATCGCCCACGGGGCAGTAGACCAGAGCGTTGGCGCCGCAGGCAGCAGCGGCCTGTGCGGCGGCCTCGTCGCCGAACATCACGGCGGTGGTGGTTTCGGCCAGTGCCTTAACACCGGCGCACAGCTCCTTCAGAGCTGCGGTGTTGTCGCTGACAACATAAATGGTCTTGATAGCCATAATCGTTAACCCTCCCTGTGCTTACAGACACTCTTTTTTCAGGAAGCTGACCAGTGCCTCCACGGCTTCCTCGCCATCGCCCTCGATCACCTGCTGGCGGCGCTCCTGCTGTTCGGGGGCCAGTTCTTCCAGCATCTGGGTGGAAGCGGCAGCCTCAACGGCAGCGCCCAGCACGTTCACGGGCTTTTTGCCGGCGCGCATAATGTCGCGCATGGCGGGTACGGGGGGCACATTGATCTCGGAAGAGACACTCAGAACAGCGGGCAGGGCCACTTCCAGCACTTCGATCTCGTCCTCCAGGGTGCGCTCAACCTTCAGCACGCCGTCGCCCAGCACTTCAATGCCGGTAACGTTGTTCACAGCGGGAACACCCAGCAGGGTGCCTACCTGAACGCCAACTTCCTGGAAGTACAGATCGCTCGAGCCCATGCCGCACAGCACCAGATCGTACTCGGCGCCGGCCTTCAGGGCGGTTACAATGGCCTTGGCGGTTTCCAGCGAGTCGTTGAAGCTGACGGCATCGCTGATGACCAGGCTCAGGTCGTCGGCACCGCGGGACAGAATGTCCTTGCGGATCTTGGTGGGCTCCAGAGCGGCTTTGCTGCCGATGCTCAGGGCGGTCACCTTGCCGCTGGTGGCGGCGGCCAGCTGCTTGGCGCTCTCCAGAGCGTTCAGGTCATACTGGCTGATCTTCCAGGAGCTGCCGGACAGATCCAGCTTGCGGCTGGACAGAACCTTGATCTCCTCTTCGTTGGGAACAACTTTGCAACAAGTAATGATTTTCATGTTACCACCTGCTTTTGCTTATTTTCTTAACCAAAAACAGCCCGGTTGGCTGCTTTTTGCAGAATCTGTGCCAAAGCCATACGTTAAAAACATAACAGCTTTTTCGTTAAAGTAGAACACAGTTCTTCATCTATTGTAAGGGAGATGTGCGATGCTGTCAACCAAAGAAACGCAGATTTGTTAAAAAATATCAATTTTTGCGCTTTGGTAAAAAGCAGGTGTCACAATTGGCCGGGCAACAAAAAATGTAAAATGTGTTCAAAAACTCTGGACGTATACAACACATATTTATTATATTGGTACATGTTCGGTCAAACGGTGCCGAGCAAAAGAAAACTGGTAAAATTAGTGTCTTTTGCACAAATTTAATGTTACTTTATTGGCAATGTGCCGCTTGATGCAATGGGAATTCCTCTGTTATACTTACTATGACTGACACGTTAAAGTTTTGAATGGAGAATTTTGCGGCGGGGGAGCATCCCCGGTCGCTCATTTTAAAGCCCGGAAAGGAGAAAAAGATCCATGAAACCCCTTGTTTCGCTCAAAGTTCTGGACCTGACCGACGGCATTCCTTACATTGGCAGCATGTTTGCCAACTATGGCGCCGAGGTGCTCAAGGTGGAAAAGCCCGGGATGGGCGATGCCATCCGCCGCCGCGGCGCACAGCCCGGCGAAGCCGAGGGCGTTTATGCCGCCTACTACAACCGCGGCAAAAAAAGCCTGACGCTGGACATCACCAAGCCCGAAGGTGCGCAGATCGTCAAAAAGCTGGCCGCACAGTACGACATGGTGGCGGTAAATGTGGCCGAAGAAAAGATGGCTGCGCTGGGCCTTTCCTATGAGGATCTGAAGGCCGTGAACCCCAAGCTGGTGTACGGTGTGCTGACCCCTTACGGCGAGACCGGCCCCTGGAAAGACCTGCCCGACTATGACCTGCTGGTTATGGCCCGCACCGGCCTGCTGGAAAAAACCGGTATGCCCGAAAAGCCCACCCGCCTGGGCATGCCGCTGGCCTACTGGTACGGCTCGTGGCATCTGACCGCCGGCATGATGGCCGCTTATCTGGATGCCCAGAAAACCGGTGAAGGCCGCAAGGTGTCCTGCTCCAGCTGGCAGGCCATTGCCTCCACCGACGATACCTTTGTGCAGGGCCTGCAGGCGCTGAACACCCTGCCCAAGCGCATCGGCAACGGCTTCCCCACCACCAACCCCACCGATACCTTCCGCTGCAAGAACGGCTGGTTTGCCATCAGCATCGGCTCCGACGCCCAGTGGCTCAGCTTTGTGGATGCTGCCGGCATGAACGACAAGTGGGGCGAGGGTACTGTGTATGCCCATGACCCCGACCGCAGCATGAAGCATTACTTCGGCGATCTGGATCAGCAGCTGCGCGACTACTTTATGACCATTACCATTGAAGAGGCCGACCAGATCTGCCGCAACGGCATGGTGCCCGGCGGCCCCTGCAATACCGTGAAGGAACTGATGAAGGACGAATACGTCGAAGCCCGCGAAATGCTGGTGGAAGTGGACGATCCCAAGCTGGGCAAGCACAAGCAGCTGGGCTTTGCGGCCAAGTTCCTGCGGGATACCGACGGCGATACCCAGGTAAGCCCCGCCCCCGCGCTGGGCGCCGACACCGATGCGGTGCTGGCCGCCATTGGCGTGAACGCGGATGAGCTGCAGGCCCTGAAGGCCGGCGGCGTGGTTTGAGCCGGTGCGGAAAGGAGAGTTGCATACTATGAGTAAGAAACTGCCTCTGGAAGGCCTGAAAGTACTGGACTTCACCATCGCTTTGGCCGGCCCCTTTACCGCCTGGCAGCTGGCCGATATGGGCGCCGAAGTGTGGAAGGTCGAGCGCTACGGCAGCGGCGACCAGTGCCGCTACTGGGACCCCTTTATCAATGATCTGGGCACCATGTTCGTGTCCTACAATAAAAATAAGAAGAGCATCGAGATGAACCTGGGCGCACCCGAGGGCAAGGCCGCGATCTACGAGATGGCCAAGCAGTGCGATGTGGTCATCGAAAACTTCAAGTCCGGCTCGATCGACCGTCTGGGTCTGGGCTATGACAAGCTGAAAGAGATCAACCCCAAAATCGTTTTCATCTCGCTCAGCGGCTTCGGTGCTTCCGGCCCGCTGAAGAAGTACCCCTGCTATGATGCCATCGCCGAGGCTCGCAGCGGTTTTGCTGCCTCCAACGGCGAGATGGACGGCCCCCCCATTAAGGCCGGCAACTGCATCGGCGACGTGGTCAGCGGCCTGTACGGCCTGAACGCGGTGCTGATGGCCCTGATCGAGGCCGAAAAGACCGGCCAGGGCTGCCGCATCGACCTGTCCATGACCGACGTGGGCATGCAGGCCTGCGAGGAAACCATCATGGACTACAGCCTGACCGGTGATGCACAGGCCCGCTTCGGCGATCACGACCGCTTCACCGCCCCTTACGGCATGTTCGAAGCCGGCGACGGCTGGGCTGTTCTGGTGGCTGACACCGAAGCCCGCTGGGCTGCCCTGTGCGGCGCGCTGGGTCTGGATGCCCTGAAGGACGATCCCCGTTTTGCCGACAACGCTGCCCGCGTGGCCAACAAGGACGCTCTGGTCGAAGCA
>JAFULE010000241.1 GCA_017483235.1 Faecalibacterium sp.
GCCTGCAGGGATGATCAGGCTGTATTCGTACCGGGGCGAACCAAACAGCATCGCTCCGCCCAGTGCGGCATGGGCTTCGCTTTCGTCCATGCCTACGATCAAAGGCACCCAGGTAACAGGGATGGGGCCCAGCGAAACGGTCAGGGCAATGCGGTCGTTGATGCGCACCTCAGTAAAGGGGGCCACCGCCTGCTCGATGACGATGCCTTCCGGCCAATCGCTGTGGATCTGGGTAATGGCACCCACGCTCAGCTTTTTGGAGGCCAGCAGCTTGCTGGCATCATCCAGCGTAAGCGATACCACCTCAGGCACGGTGGTATCGGTTTTGATCTGGGTACGGCTGACATACAGGAAAACCGTGCTGCCGGCTTCCACAGTGGAACCGGCGGCCGGCTCGGTGCGGATAACAGAGCCAACCTTGACCGATTCGTCCACCGAGTCGATGACCACCACGTTCACCCCCTGATCGATCAGGGCCTGACGGGCCTTTTCTTTTTCGGCATTGGCATAGTCCTCCAGCGTGACATACTGGGTGCCCATGCTGATGGTCAGGGTGACCACCTGCCCCTGCTTGACCGTGCGGCCGCTGCCGGGCGACTGCTTGTATACATAGCCAGCCTCGTAGTTCGAGTTGTACTCCTCGACCCATTCCACCTTTACCTGCTGGGTATCGGCAACGGACTGGGCTTCGGACCGATCACGGCCACGGTAATCCTCCAGTACAACATCCTCTTTTTTGCTGAACAGAGGGTTGTTGGAGTTTTCCATGATCTGCACACACAGCACCGCGCAGCCAATGGCAAAGGCCACCGTGATGCCGCACAGGATGGGAATGAAGGGGAAGCCCCGCTTTTTCTTTTTTTGAGATGCAGCCTTTTTCTGGGGCTGAGCGGCAGTGGTTTTGTTCTGCTTCATCACTTTATCAATCACCTTTACGGGCGCATTGTCCGTCATGTATTTGTATTCGAACGAAATGGTGGGGTCCTGCTTGAACTTTTGGATGTCGGCCAGCATTGCCTCCACATCGGGGTAGCGGTTTTCGGGCTGTTTTGCCATGGCACGCTCGGTGATTTCGACCAGAGCATGGGGCAGCTCGGGGGCAATTTCAGCCAGCGGCTGGGGCGTGTCCGAGATCTGCTTGATGGCCACCTCGACCACGCTGCCCGACCGGAACGGCAGCTGGCCCGACAGCATTTCGTACATCATTACGCCAACAGAATAGATATCGCTTTTGGCGTCGGTCAGATCACCTTTGGCCTGTTCGGGGCTGATGTAATGCACGCTGCCCATTGCCTTGCCGGTGACCAGCTGATTTTCGGCGCGGGAGATGCGGGCAATGCCAAAGTCCATCATCTTCAGCTCGCCGCTGGACAGCAGCATGATGTTCTGGGGTTTTACGTCCCGATGCACCACGCCGTTCTGGTGGGCATGCTGCAGCGCGCCCAGAATCTGGCCGATGAAGTGCAGCGTTTCACGCCAGGTGATCTTACCGCCGCGCTGATTCAGGTATTCTTTCAGGGTAATACCATCCACATATTCCATTACGATGTACTGTACCTTTTCGGTAACCGAAATGTCGTACACCTTTACAATGTTGGGATGATTGAGAATCGAGATGGCTCGCGATTCATTTTTGAAGCGGCGCACCAGATCGGCGTCGTGGCTGAACTCTTCCCGCAGGATCTTGACCGCCACAGTTTGATTATTGCGCAGATCTTCGGCCTTGTAAACATTGGCCATGCCGCCGGCACCCACTTGCTCTTGCAGTTGGTAGATGCCGTCCAGCTTTTTGCCGATCAGATTATCCATGGGTTACCTCGCTTTCCAGCTGCACAAGCAGCGCCGTGATGTTGTCGGGGCCGCCGTTGAAGTTGGCCGCCTCGATCAGCCGGGCCGGGGCCTCGTAGAAGGGGGTAGTTTCGAGAATATTCTGGATCTGGGTGGCGGGCACCGCATTGGAAAGCCCGTCCGAGCAAAGCAGCAGAATATCCCCTTTCTGCACCGGCAGCGAGGTGTATTCCGGCCGCAGGGTGGCCTCCACCCCAAGGGCCCGGGTGATTACATTCTTTTTGGGGTGATGCTCGGCCTGCTGAGGGGTGATGGTACCGCTGTCCACCAGTTCCTGTACATAGGAATGGTCGTGGGTAACCTGCCGCAGCACCCCGCCCCGGCTGAGATAAGCGCGGGAGTCACCTGCGTGGCACAGATGCGCCATGGGCCCGCGCACCAGAAGGCAGACCGCAGTGGTGCCCATGCCGGCAATTTCGGGATTCTGGCAGGCAAGGTCATAGATTTTGCGGTTGGCGTACTGCAGCGCATCGGTCAGAAAGATATCCTCCTGGCCCGGACGGGCATCGGCCAGCTGCTGCGCAAAAAACTGCTGCACACTGTCGCACCCCACGCGGGAGGCGATTTTACCGCCCCGGGCGCCGCCCATGCCGTCACACACCACAGCCCAGCCCAGACTGTCGCTTTGCTGGCAGGCACGGAAGTCGTCCTGATTTTCGCGGCGCACCGCGCCGATATCGGTAATTGCGGCAATTCTCATGGCATTGCCTCCTTTACAATTGGTTTTGCTGCATTTCTTCCCGGCGCAGCTGGCCGCAGGCAGCACTGATCTCGCTGCCAAGGCGGCGGCGCACCGTCGCGTTTACGCCCAGATCCTCCAGCTTTTTCTGGAAGCGGCGCACGTTTTCGGCATCGGTGGCCGAATAGGGGCTGCCGTCTACCGGGTTGATGGGGATCAGGTTGACATGGGCACCCATGCCCCGGATCAGCTTTGCCAGCTGATGGGCACAGGCATCGCTGTCGTTAACGCCCCGCACCATGGAATACTCAAAGCTGACACGGCGGCCGGTAACATCCTGATAGCGGCGCACCGCAGGGATGAGTACCTCGACCGGGTAGGCGTTGTTGACCGGCATCATTTCGCTGCGGATCTCGTTGTTGGGCGCGTGCAGCGACACCGACAAAGTCAGCTGCAGCTTTTTTTCGGCCAGCTTATCGATCATGGGCACCACGCCGCAGGTGGACAGGCTGATGTTGCGCATGCCGATATTCACACCGTCGGGCGAGGAGATGATGGACAGAAAATCCATCACGTTATCAAAGTTATCCAGCGGCTCACCAATGCCCATCAGCACAATGTGAGACACCCGTTCGCCGGTATCACGCTGGGCAGTATAGATCTGAGCGGCAATTTCGCCGGCGGTCAGGTCGCGCACCCGGCCAGCCTGTGTGGAAGCACAGAACCGGCAGCCCATACGGCAGCCCACCTGGGTGGACACACACACCGTGTTGCCGTAGTGGTAGCGCATCAGCACCGTTTCGATGCAGTTGCCATCAGCCATGCGCAGCAGGTACTTGACCGTGCCGTCCTTTGCCTGCTGTCGGCGCTCGATTTCGGGCGCGGCAATGCGATACTGCTCTTCCAGCCTGGCAAGCAGAGCTTTGGGCTGGTCGGTCATGGCCGAAAATTCGGTGACCAGCTTCTGATGCAGCCAGTGGAAGATCTGCTTTGCGCGGAAGGCCGGCTGGCCCAGCGCTTTTACCTCGGCGGTAAGCTGTTCTAATGTATAAGACGAAATACAGCGTTTATCCATTGCGATTTTCCTCGATGGGATGGGTTTTACAAATAAATGGGAAGCTTACTGTTCTTTTTGCAGCGCCGCGATGAAAAAGCCGTCCAATTCGTTTTGCGGCAGCGACAGCCCGCCAAAGCCGGTGTCGGCCATAGCGGCGGGTTTGTATGCTTCGGGCAGCGGCTGCACCAGCGTAAATTCGGGGTGCTCTGCCAGAAAAGCTTTGATCTGATGTTGGTTTTCGTCCGGGTTGACGGTACAGGTGGAATACACCAGCCGTCCGCCGGGGCGCAGGGTTTTTGCGGCATTTTCCAGAATCTTCTTTTGCAGGGCCACCAGTTCCGGCAGGGTATCCAGCGCTTTGTACCGGATATCCGGCTTTTTGGCCAGAATACCAAGGCCGCTGCAGGGCACATCGGCCAGAATACGATCGGCCCCGGCAAAAGTCGGGTTATACACCGACGCATCGTTGCACAGTGCCTTTACACAGCCGATGCCCATGCGCTGGGCGGCCTTGCGAATGAGGGAAACACGGTTTTCGCTGACATCACAGCTGTAAAGAGTGCCTTGATCCCCCATCTGCTGGGCGATAGTAAGAGTTTTGCCGCCGGGGGCAGCACACAGATCCACCACCGTTTCGCCGGGCTTTGCCCCCACTGCCAGCGCAGCCAGCTGGCTGGTCTGGCCTTCCACATGGTAAAAGCCCTTTTGAAAGGCGGCACTGTCGGCCGGACTGCCGGCCAGCTGTGCCAGCACACAGCCCGGAAAGGGCCCGGGCACCGCACGTTTTGCGCCTTCGGCCAGCAGCGCCTTGCACAGCACCGCTTCGCCGGTGCGCAGGGTGTTTGCCCGCAGGGCCGTATCGGCAGCAGGCTGCAGCCCGGTGAGAATTTCTTCGGCCGACTGCGGGTAATGGGCAAGGAAAAATTCTGCCACCGGCAGGCTGACCGATCCCAACACCGCCAAACGATGGGCCGGGCTTTGGTACGGCTCTGCCGCCAGATCACCGTCGAACGCAATGGCACGGCGCAGCACCGCATTGACCAGACCGGATGCACTGGACTTTTTGAAAGCACGGGTCAGCTTGACCGCCTCGTTGACGGCAGCCGAAGCCGGCACACCCATATACCGGGCCTGTGCCAGACCGCTGCGCAGAATGGCACGCACCGCGCCGTCCAGCTTTTCGATCTTTTTCTGCAGAAATTTATTCAGGATGTGATCCAGCGTGACCTGATGCTCCAGCACGGCGTAAAACACTGCACCGGCAAAGGCACGGTCGCGCGGGTCGGGCAGCGGATGCTTTTTCAGTTCGGCGTCCAGCACCAGATTGGCGTAGCCGCCTTCCTCCTGATGCAGCAGGGCCTGCACCGCCAGATAACGGGCGGTCACAGGGTGTCCCCTTTCTTCAGCCGCTGGCCGGCCGCAAAAGCCACACCGTCCATCGGCTTCGAGCCTTCGGGCACCAGCTTCAGCAGCTCGATGGCGCCTTCGCCGCAGGCAATCGTAAGGGGCTTGGTAGCCAGAACAGTGCCCGGCGCTGCCGACTGCGGCAGTGCAGAAACGCGGGTTTCCAGCACCTTGACCTTTTTGCCGCTGCCGGTCACAAACCAGGCGGCAGGCCAGGGGTTCATGCCGCGCACCCAGTTGTGGATGTGGCCGGCGGACTGGGTCAGCTGAAACTCGGCCAGTTCCTTGGTCAGCATGGGGGCCATGGTGGCCTTGGCATGATCCTGCGGCTGCGCAGCAAGGTCGCCCGCTTCCAGCTGAGGCAGCATTCTGCAAAGCAGCTGTGCGCCCACCGCGGTAACACGGTCGAACAGCTCGCCGCTGGTTTCGTTTTCACCAATGGACACCTTTTCGCAGACCAGAATGGCACCGGTATCCAGCCCTTCTTCCATCTGCTGGATGCACACGCCGGTTTCGGCATCGCCGTTGAGTACCGCCCACTGTACCGGGGCGCTGCCGCGGTATTTGGGTAGCAGCGAAACGTGCAGATTGATGCAGCCGTACTTGGGCATGGCCAGCACCGAAGCGGGCAAAATGCAGCCGTAGGCCACCACCACGATCAGGTCGGGGGCAAGGGCACGGATATTCTCGTCCTCGCCGCCGTCCCGCAGGGTGTGGGGCTGGTACACCGGGGTACCGTGGGCCAGTGCCACCGTTTTTGCCGGGGGTGCGGTAAGCACCTGCTTGCGACCCACCGGCTTATCCCGCCGGGTGTATACCGCACAGATCTCATGCCCGGCCGCATACAGTGCTTCCAGACAGGCGGCAGCAATATCAGGGGTGCCCATGAACAGGATGCGCATCAGTCCTCACTCTCCTTATAGGGAACGCCGGACTCCATAATGGTAATGCCCTCGAGATGATCGTACTCGTGCTGCAGGCAGCGGCCCAGCAGGCCGTCGGCTTCGATCTCAAACCATTCGCCGTTGCGGTCCTGCGCGCGCATCTTGATGGCTTCGGGCCGGGTGACGATCTGGGTCTTGCCGGGGAAGGACAGGCAGCCCTCGGCGGCGGTTTCTTCCTCTTCGGTGACAGCCAGAATCTCGGGGTTAACGAAATCGATGAACTTGTATTCGTAATCCTCAGGGATCTCGTCGGGGCAGTCGGTGGTGTCCCACACGACAAACAGGCGGCGCATCATGCCCACCTGCGGGCCGGCCAGACCGATGCCCTCGGCAGCGATCATGGTTTCGCGCATATCGTCCAGCAGGGTGGCCAGACGGTCGTCAAACTTGGTAACAGGGCGGCAGACCTTTTTCAGAATCGGGTCGCCATCCTTTACAACAGTACGGATTGCCATGGTGTTGTTCCTCCTTATACGGTGGGCGGCGGTTACAGGTCGCCGTCCGAATTCATGTCAATGGTCACTGCTGCCTTTGCGGGCAGCTTTTCCTGTTCATACAGGGCAAGCACACTGCCAAGCAATGTGCGGAAAGCATTGTCGTTGCGGCATTTGATGGTGAGCTTGTAGCGGTAGCGCTCGTTGACCATCAGGATCCCGGCCGGGGCGGGGCCAAGCACCCGCAGCGGCATTTTGGGCTGCAGCGCGGCCTGCTGGCCCAGCAGCGCCGCAAAGCGGTTGGCCGCCTGCGCCACCTGCTGCTCGTTTGTGCCGGTAAAGCCGGCCACACACAAGCTGCAGAAGGGCGGGTACAGCCCCAGCTTGCGGAACGCGATCTCCTGCCCGAAAAAGGCTTTATAGTCCTGTTGAGCCGCCAGATTCAGCACCGGGTTGCCGGGGTCCACCGTCTGGATGATGGCATGGCCCGGGCTTTCGGCACGGCCGCCGCGGCCCACCACCTGGGTGATCAGGCTGAACACCGTTTCAAAAGCGCGGAAGCCCTGCGCAAACAGCAGTGAGTCGATGCCCAGAACCCCCACCAGCGTCACATCGGGGAAATCCAGCCCCTTGGCCACCATCTGAGTACCCAGCAGAATATCGTATTCATGCCGGGCGAAGCGAGCCAACAGCTTTTCGTGGGCATCCTTGCCGGAGGTAGAATCCTGATCCATGCGCAGGATGCGGGCTGTGGGGAACAGTTCCGCCAGCTCCTCTTCGGCTTTCTGGGTACCAAAGCCGGTGTAGTTCAGCTTGCCGCCGCAGCTGCATTTGGTGGGCACCGGGGCAAGAGTGCTGCCGCAGTAATGGCACAGCAGCTGCTTTTTGGCCTTGTGGTAGACCATGGGCACGCTGCACTTGGCACATTTCAGCACCTCGCCGCAATCGGCACACATGGCCACGGTCTGGTAGCCGCGGCGGTTGAGCAGCAGAATGGTCTGTTTTTTCTGCTCCAGATTTCTGCGGATGGCATCCTCCAGCCGCAGGCTGATATCGCGCGGGTTGCCGGATGCCAGCTCGGCCCGCATATCCACCAGCTCTACGCTGGGCAGCGGGTTTCCGCCGTAGCGCTGGGTCAGCTCCACCAGCTGGTAGCGGCCATTGACCGCCGCCTCGTAGCTTTCAATGGAGGGGGTGGCCGATGCCAGCAGCAGCAGCGCGCCATTGTCGGCGGCACGCTTTTTGGCCACATCATGGGCGGCGTACCGCGGGGCGGATTCGGAGCGATAGGTATGCTCCTGCTCTTCGTCAATGATGATCAGGCCGATGTTTTCCAGTGGGGCAAACACCGCGCTGCGGGTGCCCACCACAATGTCGGCACCGCCGTCCTGAATCATCTGCCACTGCAGCAGACGTTCGGTGTGGTTGAGGGCGGAATGCTGCACCGCCACCCGTTTGCCGAAGGTGGATTTCAGCCGCAGAATCATCTGCGGGGTCAGGCTGATCTCGGGCACCAGCACCAGCGCCTTGCGGCCCAGCGCCAGACAGCGCTCGATCAGCTTTAAAAACACCAGCGTTTTGCCGCTGCCGGTCACCCCATACAGCAAAGCTGCGTGGGGTTTGCCGCTTTGCAGATGCGGGGCCAAGGCATTGTAAGCCGCCTGCTGTGCATCGGTAAGGGCGATGGGCTCGGCGTTTTGCGGAATGTGGCTGTACAGGTCGATGACCTTGTTTACCTTTTCGCAGGCCAGCACGCCCTTGCTGCACAGGTTATCCAGCACCGCCTTGCTGACCCCCAGTTCTTCCAGCTGGTGCTGGGTGCGGGCGCCGCCCCGCAAAAGGGTGACCGCCAGCAGCTGCTTTGCGGTGGGATGAGGCTTTGCGGGCAGCTCGCCTGCCAGCGAATAGCTGTTTTCGGTGTGGCGCACCAGCTGCTTTTGCAGCACCGGGGTCACACCGTCGGCGGCAAGGGCCGGCTTATACTGTGCGCCGTAGGGAATGACCGCCTTGACCGCCTCGTACCAGGTACAGAAGGTGCGGTTGCGCAGAAACTGCACCAGCGCCAGCAGCTCGTCGGTGAGGTTGGCCGATTCGGGGGCAAGGTCGAACAGATATTTCAGCCTTGCACTTTCCGGCTCGGCATCCACGGCCAGCACCACCCCCATGCGGGGCTTGGAGCCGCGGCCGAAGGGCACCAGCACCATGCTGCCCCGGCGTACCGCCTGCTGGTCGGGCAGAACGGCGTAGGTATACAACTTATCGAAATGGAAGGTGGCGTTGCTTACGGCGACCTGCACGGTCTTTGGCATGGCGGCACTTCTCCCCTTTCGATGGTTTTGGTAAAGCTTATGCGCGGCGGGCCTGGATCAGCCGGTACAGCTGTTCGGCACAATCGGCAATGGTATGGTTGACCAGCCGCTCGTCGTATGTATCGGCCAAAGCCAGTTCCGCCTTGGACTGGGCCAGCCGTTCCAGAATTTTTTCTTCGGTTTCGGTGCCACGGCCGCGCAGACGCTTTTCCAGTTCTTCGGCCGAGGGCGGGCAGATGAACACGGTGGTGGCTTCGGGGCACATTTTTTTGATGTTGGCCGCGCCGTTCACGTCGATGACCAGCACCACCACCTTGCCGGCAGCCAGACGCATCTCCACATCGCTTTTCAGGGTACCGTAGTAGTTGCCGCAGAAGAAGTTTGACTCCAGCACACCGTTTTCATCCCGAAGCTTTTCAAATTCAGGCACGGTCATGTAGTAGTAATTCACGCCGTGCACCTCGCCCGGGCGGGGGGCGCGGGTGGTGGCGGTGATGCTGCGGTCGATCTCGGTGTGGGCGTCGCGCAGAGCCTGCACCACCGAATCTTTGCCTACGCCGGCCGGGCCGGACACGATAAACAGGCTTTTCTCATTCGTCATGGGGATCTTCCTCCTGATATTTGTCTGTTGTTTCGCCATCCAGGCGGTTGGCTACCGTTTCGGGCTGCAGAGCCGACAAAATCACATGGTCCGAATCCATGATGAGCACCGCGCGGGTGCGCCGGCCGTAAGAGGCGTCGATGAGGGCGCCGCGATCGCGGGCCTCCTGCACCAGACGCTTGATGGGGGCCGAGTCGGGGCTGACGATGGCGATCAGGCGGTTGGCGCTGACCATGTTGCCAAAGCCGATGTTGATGAGTTTCATGGAGAAGCCTCCTTACTCGATGTTCTGGATCTGCTCGCGGATCTTTTCGATCTCGCCCTTGATGTCCACCACAATGCGGGTGATGTCCAGCTCCTGACATTTGGAGCCGATGGTGTTGGTTTCGCGGTTCAGCTCCTGGGTGAGGAAGTCCAGCTTTCGGCCCACCGGCTCGTCCAGCTGCAGCATAGCGCGATACTGGCCGATGTGGCTGCGCAGACGCACCGTTTCCTCATCCACGGCGGTTTTATCGGCAAAGATGGCGGCCTCGGTCAAAATGCGGGCTTCGTCGATGTTACGGTCCTCCAGCAGCTTATTCAGCTTTTCGGTCAGGCGCTGGGTGTAGGCACTGACCCGGCCGGCACTCATGCCTTCGATACGGGTCACCGCATCCTCGATAAAGTCCAGACGGCTGAGCACATCCGCCTTCATCTTTTCGCCCTCGACGGCACGCATGGCAATGAACTTTTCCAGCGCAGCACCACACACAGCGGACACATCGGCCCACAGGGCCTCCTCGTCCACATCGGCACGGCGGGTCTGCAGCACGTCGGGGAAACGGGCCAGCATACCGGCGGTGACATCGTTTTTCACATCCAGCTGCTCGCTCAGGGTCTGCAGGGCGCTGCAGTAGCTGCGGGCTAATTCCATATTCACTTCCACCGCGGTATCGGCAGCGTCCACCGTCTGGATGGTAAGGCTAAGCTCTACCTTGCCGCGGCTGATCTTTTCACCCAGCAGCTTTTTCAGCTTCGAGTCCATAAAGTTGCAGCTGCGGGGAATGCGGGAGGAATACTCGAAATAACGGGCATTCACACTGCGCAACTCCACCGTAATGTCACGGCCATTCATCACCGCTTCGGCGCGGCCAAAACCGGTCATACTCAGGATCATTCCATGCACCTCGTTTTTATTCCATTTCATCGTTCGGAATGTACATTTTTTCTGCGGGCACACACTCGCCCATGGTAATGTACATACTATTATAGTTTACTCTTTTTATCGCCATTTTGCAAGAAAAGCGGGCAGAAACAGTCAGGAACGACCGCCGTTTCTGTCAAATCCATGCCGTAAAGCAACCTAACGTTACACTCAAGTCATGTCAGCCCAATATTATTTTGCTGCGTTTTGCTTCTGCAAAACAAAAACACCCCCGGCAAAGCCGGGGGGTGTGAAGTATTCCTATCAGACCGGATGGGATTTGTTGGCATAATCGGCGTGGTCGGCGTCGATGCCCTGCATTTTTGCATTGCGCTTTTCGAAGAACTTGGGGGCTACCTGCGGGAACATAGCGTAGGTAAGCACGTCCTCTTCCTGCATCACATACTTGGCAGCCTCGGCCTTCAGCTTTTCCACCTCGGGCTCGAGGGTGTCGGCAAAGCGGCAGGTAATGGGCTGCTCGTCGCCCAGAATCTTTTTGGTGAACTCTTCGCTGATGGGGGCGGGAGTTTTGCCGTAATCGCCGTGGACCAGACCCTTAAACTCCTTGGTGACCATCTTGTAGCGCTCGCCCAGAATAACGTTGAACACCGCCTGGGTACCCACGATCTGGCTGGTGGGGGTGACCAGCGGGGGGTAACCGGCGTCCTCGCGTACACGGGGGATCTCGGCCAGAACCTCGTCCAGCTTATCCTCCTTGCCGGCTTCCTTCAGCTGGTTGAGCATGTTGGAGAACATGCCGCCCGGCACCTGATACAGCAGGGTGTTGGCATCGACGCCAAGGCTCTTATGGCTGATCTGACCGCTGGTAACATACTTGTCACGCAGCTTGGCAAAGTAGCTGCGTACCACGTTCAGCTGGTTCAGGTCCAGACCGGTGTCGTAGTCGGTGCCCTGCAGAGCAGCCACCAGCGACTCGGTGGGCATATGGCTGGTGCCAATGGACAGCGGGCTGATGGCAGTGTCCACAATGTCGGCGCCGGCTTCGATGCCCTTGAGGATGGACATGGAAGCAAGGCCGGCGGTGTAGTGGCTGTGGATATCGACCGGGATATCCACCACTTCCTTCAGCTTGCTGACAAGGTCAGAGCAGGCATAGGGGGTCAGCAGACCGGCCATATCCTTGATGCAGATGGAACTGGCGCCCATCTCCTGCAGGGTTTTGGCGTACTGCTGGTAGTATTCGTTGTTGTGCACCGGGCTGAGGGTGTAGCTGATGCAGCCCTGCACGTGGGCGCCTTCCTTGTTGGCGGCCTTGATGGCGGTCTGCAGGTTGCGGGCGTCGTTCAGCGCATCGAAGATACGGATGACGTCGATGCCGTTGGCAACCGACTTCTGCACAAAGTATTCCACCGCGTCGTCGGCATAGGGGCGGTAGCCCAGCATGTTCTGGCCGCGGAACAGCATCTGCAGCTTCTGGTGGGGCAGCTCTTTGCGCAGGATGCGCAGACGATCCCACGGATCTTCGTCCAGGAAGCGGATGCAGCTGTCGAAGGTGGCGCCGCCCCAGCACTCAACAGAGAAGTAGGGGATCTTGTCCATCTCGGGCAGGATGGGACGCATCTCGTCCATGGTCATGCGGGTGGCCAGCAGAGACTGGTGGGCGTCGCGCAGGACCACTTCGGTAATCTTGATCGGCTTTTTGGCCATTCTTCTCACCTCGCTGCTTCTCAGTTCATGGTGACCAGAACGTCACCGGAGTTGACCACATCGCCCTTGCTGACGTTCACCGAAGCAATGGTGCCGTCCTGCGGGGCAACGATCTCGTTCTCCATCTTCATGGCTTCCAGAATCAGCAGCACGTCACCGGCCTTGACAGCAGCGCCGGGGGCTACCTTGGTGTCCAGCACGTTGCCGGGCATGGGAGCCTTGACGCTGACAGCACCGGCGGTGCCGGCAGGTGCAGCGGGAGCAGCAGGGGCTGCAGGAGCGGCTGCGGGGGCCGGAGCGGCAGCCTTGGCGGGGGCAGCAGCCACAGGGGCAGCCACGGGAGCAGCTACAGGGGCGGTGCCGGCGGCGACTTCTTCCACAGCAACGCTGTAAGCCACGCCATTGACGGTGATGTTGTAGTATTTCATAGGATGTACCTCCTGATTGTATGAAAATGTATATGTCGGGCTTCTTGCTTACAGGGCCATGTTGCCATGCTTCTTGGGCAGACGGCTGGCACGCTTGGTGGCCAGCAGATCCAGTGCGGCGATCACTGCAGCACGGGTGCCGGCAGCGTCGCACAGCAGATCGGCAGCACCGGCCTCGATGGCGGCAGAGGCGCTGCATACAGTGGCGGCATACTCGGCAGCCTTGGCACGGGTAGCAGCGGCAATGTTGTCACTGGCGTCGATCTCGGATTTATACAGCACCGAAACCGCCACATTGGGCTCCAGCGCCGAAACGGTGCAGCCCTGCACCGCGATCTTCAGATCGGCGTTGGCAAAGGCGGTGTACACCGGGCCCACAGCCTTGCCGGCCAGCACACAAACCTTGGCAGTGGTGGCGTCGGCATAGGTGCCGGCCAGACGGGCAGCTTCACGGATACCGCCGGCGATATCGTCCGAGCAGCTCTTGACAAAGCCCTCGGTGTTGACCACAGTCACCACAGGGATGCTGAAGGCATCGCACAGGCGCACAAAACGGGAAGCCTTGGCCACACAGTTGTGGCACAGCTGCTCACCGGTGGCCACCAGACCCACAGCGCTGCCGCCTACGGTGGCAAAAGCGGTAACCACCTTTTTGCCGTAGTCGGCGTACAGCTCCACCACGCTGCCGTTATCGGCCAAAGCAGCAACGGCCTTGGCGGGCGCATCGGCGGTGAACGCTTCGGCCGGGGCCTCGAACTCGAACACGGCAGGGCCGGTCAGGTTGTTGGCAGGCATCAGACCCACGATGTGGGCGGCCAGTTCTGCAGCCTCGGCTGCATCGGGGGCGGTCAGGGCAGCCACACCGGCCTTGGCGGCGGCGGCAGCCGAGCCGGCAGCCTCGACCTTATCACCCTGCGCAGCACTGACAAACGGGGCGGTAAAGAACAGCTCGGCACCTTCGGCCACGATGCACACATCGGCAGCAGCGGCAGCCAGCGCACTGGTAGCGCCGCACACACCGGTGACAACAGCCACCTGCGGGATCACGCCGGATACCTTGGCAATGGCGGCGTTCAGCTTGGCGGCGGCATTCAGCACATCCAGGCCTTCTTCCAGCTTGGCACCCACCGAGTTGTAGAAGGTAACCACAGGGCAGCCGGTAGCAGCGGCCATTTCCAGCACCTTCACGTTCTTTTCCACGTCCTTGACGGTAACGGCCGCGCCGCTTTGATACACAGCGTAGGCCGGCTGGCCGTTCGCGTAGCCGTACATTGCACCTACGGCACCATCCGCGAACAGGGTTGTGTACTCGCCCTCATCGTAAAATTTGGCGAGGATCTCTTCCTTGTTGATCTTCGAAGCCATGTAAGGACCTCCTGCTTCTTATAGGGTTTCAAAATTACTTCTATTATATCGTTTCCACATTTTTTTAACAAGAACAAATCCCCCGTTCTGTTGTAAAAAACACGGGGGATTCTGCCCTTATTTTTGGCAAAAAAAGCGAAGCTTTCTTTGCTTGTTGTCACTCTTGCTCAGCGATGGCCGCCGGGGCCCTTGCTGCCATGGCCGGGGCCGCGGCCCGAGCGGGGGCCGCCATGGCCTACAGGGCCATCGGCACGGCGCTGGGGTCTGCCCTGCCCTTCCGGCTTGCGGGCCGGGCGGCCGGGTTCGTCAGGGCGACGGGCAGGCCGGGCGGCTTTGCGGGCGGCGGCAGCTTCCTGCTCGCGCATCGAGCGGCTGCGGTCGCGGCCCTTGACAGCGGCATTGCGCAGGGCGGTGACCTCCTGCTTGGTCAGCTCGCTGTACTGGCCGGGCTGCAGCATGCCCAGCTTGACGCTGCCCTCGGCGCTGCGGCGCAGACGCACCACCTCAAGGCCAACCGCTTCGCACATGCGGCGGATCTGGCGGTTGCGGCCCTCTTTCAGGGTGATCTCCATCACGGTACGGCCGGGCTCATCCACCACCACGTTGATCACGCAGGGGGCGGTGCGCACGCCGTCGTCCAGCACAACGCCCTTAGCCATTTCGATGATCTGGTACTCTTCGGCGCGGGGGCGCACGGTGACACGGTACA
>JAFULE010000242.1 GCA_017483235.1 Faecalibacterium sp.
ACTCGTCCAGTGTGGTGGCGCCAATGCAGTGCAGCTCGCCCCGGGCCAGCATGGGCTTCAGCAGGTTGCCGGCATCCATGGCGCCGTCGGTTTTTCCCGCGCCCACAATGGTGTGCAGCTCGTCGATGAACAGAATGATCTGCCCCTCGCTCTTTTTCACCTCGTTGAGTACGCTTTTCAGCCGCTCTTCAAATTCGCCGCGGTACTTGGCGCCGGCCACCAGCGCGCCCATATCCAGACTGAACACGGTGCGATCCTTCAGGTTTTCGGGCACATCCCCGCGCACAATGCGCTGGGCCAGCCCTTCGGCAATGGCGGTCTTGCCCACGCCCGGTTCGCCGATCAGGCAGGGGTTGTTTTTGGTTTTGCGGCTGAGAATGCGGATCACGTTGCGGATCTCGGCATCGCGGCCGATCACCGGATCCAGCTTCTGCTTGCGGGCCAGATCCACCAGATCCTGCCCGTACTTTTTCAGTGCATCATAGGTGGCCTCGGGGTTGTCGGTGGTCACCCGCTGGTTGCCGCGCACCGCGTTCAGCGCCTGCAAAAAGCGTTCTTTGGTAATACCAAAGCTGCCAAACAGCTGTTTGGCAGCGGCGTTGGGCTGTTCCAGCAGGCCAAGGAACAGGTGCTCGACGCTGATGAATTCGTCCTTCATGGCGGCGGCCTGCTGCTCGGCGGCGCGCAGGGCCTTGTCGGCCTCGGGGGAAATGTATACCTTGTCGGGGTCGCGGCCGCTGCCCGATACCCGGGGCAGGGCGGCCAGTTTTTCGGCAGCAGCGGCGGCAAAGCGCTGGGGCTGCACTTCCAGCTTGGTCAGCAGCTGGGGGATCAGGCCGTTTTCCTGTGCGGCCAGCACAGCAAGCAGATGCTCGGGCGTAAGGGCCTGATGGGAATATTCAATGGCAAGGGTCTGGGCGCTTTGCAGCGCCTCCAGGGTTTTTTGCGTATAACGATTGGCGTTCATCCTTTGCATCCTCCTTTGGTTATTTACAGCAAAAGTATGGGGCACCGGCGCGGGTGCTAAACCAGACTGCCCGGTGCAAAGCGGCAAAGCGCGGTGCGGCAGAAATGCGAAAAATCCGGCATAAAACAAGGTTTTTTGCGGCAGCAAGACGGCTGCCCGGCAATCATTTTAGCACTCTAACGCTTCGACTGCTAAAATGATACATCCTGCAAAACGGTATGTCAAGGGGATGGATCAAAATGTAAAAATGTGTTCACAAATAAAAAACCGGTGCGCTGCAGTATGCTTTGCAGCGCACCGGTTGACGGTTGCGGTTGGGTTACTGGGCGGCGGTGCCGGTGGCACCCTGAACCAGTTTATCGGTAACCAAGTTGATCATAACCTGATACCGCACGTAGTTTTCGCCGTAGGTGGCCACGTAATTCTGGTAGGCGGCCATGTCCTCGTCGGTGACGGTGATCTGGAATGCATCGCCCAGTGCGTGGTACAGCAGATCCTGTCGGCTCAGCAGCAGAATGGTCTCCTCGGTGGAAGCCAGCAGCTCATCTACCGTGCCGTAGCCCACCACCTGAGTCACAAATTCTTCCAGTGTCAGGCCGTAATAGGCGGCGTAACCGGCGTAGTATTCCAGGCAGCTGTTCACCTCAAAAGCAAGCACCTTGGCGGGCACTTCGCCAAAGGTGGCGTGGTCCATCAGATAATCGTAGATATAGTTGGCCTGATTGGTGTACAGGATATCTTCGTGAATGCGGGGGGCCACCTCGTCGGCTTTGGTAATGCCGTACAGATCAAACATGTTGGACATGACCCAGTCGTCGGTCAGCTCGGGCACGACGGTTTCGGTGATGTGGTTCAGGGTGACGGTAAACACCGCTTCGGTGCCGGACAGGGGGATCACGTTGCCTTCGGCGTCGGCCGAATCGTCGTATCCGGTGGGGAAGGTGACCGTGATATCAAAGGTTTCGCCGGGGATGTGGCCCACGATCTGCTCTTCAAAGCCCTTGTTTTCACCGTTGGCGCCAATAAAGGCACCGCTGCCAAGGGTGAGGTTGTAGCCGGCGGCTTCGCCGCCCACAAAGGCCACCCCGTTCACCTTGCCAAGATAGTCGATGTTGACCGTGTCGCCGTTGGCGGCAGCCCGGTCGGTGACCTGACGGGTGGTGGCGGTGGAAGCCAGCAGGTTGTTCACCTCGGTTTGCACCTCGGCGTCGGTAGGGGCAAGGTCCACGCCGTCCAGCGGCACGGCAGCATAGTCGGCCGGCAGGGTTACCAGTGCGGTGGCATCCACGTCCAGCCAGCGGCCCCCGGCCGAAAAGTAATCGTTGTAAACAAAGTTCTGGTAATCGAAATTGGTGTAGCTGCCAAAGCTGGCGGTGACCGGCGGCGTGCTGGATGCAGCGCTGGAAGCCGGGCTGCTGCTGGCAGGGGTGCTGCCGCAGCCGGTCAGGGCAAGGGCGGCGCACAGCGCAAGGGCGGCAAAGGTGTTTTTCTTCAAGGCAAAACCCTCCTGCAGGTGAAAAATCAGACGATGTATCGCAAACCCACCACGGTCGGCGGGTAAAACACAGCCAAAATATTATACACCTAAAATTGCCGACGGAAAAGCCTTTTCAGAAAAAGAACACAAATGCTTTACAAATTGTATAATTTGGATTGAATATACGGTAAAACGCCTCGATTTTGGTGGAAAAGCTGCCCTGCGTGGAGTATAATAGCGGTAACAATACTATACAAGCGGCCACGTGCCGCCTGTAATAAGGAGCGAACGGTATGGATTTTAACAAGGCAGCGCTGCAGATGCACAAGGAAAATGCCGGCAAGGTGGGCATCCACAGCCGGGTGCAGGTAACCACCCGTGACCAGCTTTCCACCGCGTACACCCCGGGTGTGGCCGAGCCCTGCCGCGCCATTGTCAAAGACCCTGCCGATGTGTACACCTACACCTGCAAGGGGCGCATGGTGGCGGTGGTGTCCAACGGCACCGCCGTGCTGGGCTTGGGCGACATTGGCCCCGAAGCCGCCCTGCCGGTGATGGAGGGCAAGGCGGTGCTGTTCAAAGAGTTTGCCGGGGTGGACGCTTTTCCGGTGTGCATCAACGCCCGCACAGTAGAAGAGGTTGTGGCGGTGTGCAAGGCCCTTGCCCCCACCTTTGGCGGCATCAATCTGGAGGACATCAAATGCCCCGAGTGCTTTGAAATTGAGGAAATCCTCGAGCGGGAGCTGGATATCCCGGTCTTTCACGACGACCAGCACGGCACGGCCATTGTGGTGACCGCGGCTTTGATCAACGCACTGCGTGTGGTGGGCAAGCCCATGGCCGATGCCCGCATCGTGCTCAACGGCCCGGGTGCGGCCGGCACCGCCATCATCAAGATGCTGATGAATGCCGGCGCCAGAGACATTGTGGCGGTGGACGAAAATGGCATCCTGTACGATGGCAGTGTGCACACCGAGCCCCACAAGATCTGGCTGGGCAAACACACCAACCCTCGGCAGGTGAAAGGTGGGCTGGCCGAGGCCATCCGGGATGCCGATGTGTTCATCGGTGTCAGCCGCCCCGGCTGCCTGACCACCGAGCTGTGCACAACCATGGCTAAAGACGCCATTGTGTTTGCCATGGCCAACCCCACCCCCGAGATCATGCCCGACGAGGCCAAGGCCGGCGGGGTGCGCATTGTGGCCACCGGCCGCAGCGACTTTGCCAATCAGGTCAACAACGTGCTTTGCTTCCCCGGCCTGTTCAAGGGTGCGCTCAGTGTGCGCGCGCGGGACATCAACCCCGCCATGAAGGTGGCAGCCGCCTATGCCATTGCCGACCTTGTCACCGACGAGGAACGCAGCGAAGAGTACATCATCCCCGGCGCGTTTGACCCCCGTGTGGCCGAAGCGGTGGCCGAAGCGGTGGCCAAGGCCGCACGGGAAACCGGTGTGGCAGGTATCTGAACGGAATACAAGGAGTTTTTATGAGAACCATTCCCACACAGCGCATCACCGAAGCGGTGGCCGCCCTGTGCATCGAGGCCAATCTGCGCTTGCCCGCCGACGTGCAGGCTGCGCTGGATGCAGCTGCCGATGCCGAACCGTGGCCATTGGCCAAAACCACCTTGCATTTTTTACAGGATAACCTGACTGCCGCCGCGGCGCAGGATCTGCCCATCTGTCAGGACACCGGCATGGCTTGTGTGTTTGTGCAGCTGGGCACCGATGTGCACATCGAGGGCGACTTTGAAGCCGCCGTGCACGAAGGGGTACGCCGGGGTTACGGCGAGGGTTACCTGCGCAAAAGCATTGTGGCCGACCCGCTGCGCCGCCAAAACACCGGCGACAATACCCCTGCCGCCATCACGGTACATCTGGTGCCGGGCGAGGGCTGCCGCATTACAGTGGCCCCCAAGGGTTTTGGCAGCGAAAATATGAGTCAGGTTCGCATGCTCAAGCCTGCCGACGGCGTCGAGGGCTTCAAACAGTTTGTGCTGGATGTGGTAAAGCAGGCTGGCTCCAACCCCTGCCCGCCCATTGTGCTGGGCATTGGGGTGGGCGGCAGCTTTGACAAGGTGGCCGCCCTTGCCAAGCAGGCGCTGCTGCGCCCGCTGGACGTGCCCAATCCCGACCCGTTCTACGCCCGGCTGGAAGCCGAGCTTCTGGCCGAGATCAACGCGCTGGGCATCGGCCCGCAGGGCTTTGGCGGCAAAACCACCTGTCTGGGCCTTGCCATCGAGCAGATGCCCACCCATGTGGCCGGGCTGCCGGCTTCGGTCAATGTCAGCTGCCACGCCACCCGCCGGGCTTCGGCAGAACTGTAAAAAAAGGGGATGAAAGGATGGAACACACACTGACCACCACCTGCACTGCCGCCGATCTGGCGGCGCTGCGCGCCGGCGACACGGTGCTGCTGAGCGGTGTGATGTACACCGCGCGGGACGCTGCCCACAAGCGGATGATCGAAGCGCTTTCTGCCGGGCAGCCCCTGCCTTTTGAACTGGACGGCAGCGCCATTTATTACGTAGGCCCCACCCCCGAGCGCCCGGGGCAGGTGATCGGCAGTGCCGGCCCCACCACCAGCGGCCGGATGGATGCCTATTCGCCCGCCCTGCTGGATCTGGGCAACAAGGTAATGATCGGCAAGGGCCAGCGCAGCAATGCTGTCAAGGATGCCGTAGTGCGCAACGGGGCGGTGTATCTGGCCGCTTTGGGCGGCGCGGGTGCCCTGATGGCCCAAAGCGTCAAAAGCCTTGAAGTGATCGCGTGGCCCGACCTTGGCTGCGAAGCGGTGCGCCGACTGGAAGTGGAAAATATGCCCCTGACCGTGATTCTGGATGCCCATGGCGGCGATTTGTATCAAAGTGGCCCGGCGGCATATCTGGCCGCCCGGGAGAAAGCATAAAGGGAGGAACCTGCTATGACCTTTCTGGAACTGGCTGCCGCCCGCTATTCGGTGCGCAGCTATAAGGCCACCCCGGTGGAAGAAGAAAAACTGGCCGCTGTGCTGGAGGCCGGCCGCCTTGCCCCTACCGCGGTCAACTACCAGCCGCAGAAGGTGTATATCATCCGCCCGGGCGAGGTGATGCAGCGGCTGAACGAGCAGTGCCGCTTTACCTTTGGCGCACCGCTGGTGCTGGCCGTTGGCTACGACAAAGACCGCGACTGGAAAAACAAGCGGATGCCGGGGTATTCCAGCGGCGAGACCGACGCCGCCATCGTTACCACCCACATGATGCTGGCCGCATGGGAACAGGGCCTTGGCAGCTGCTGGGTGGGTGCTGCTGACTTTGATGCGGTGCATGCCGCCCTCGGCCTGCCGGAAAACGTGCGGCTGACCGCGTTGCTGCCGCTGGGCTATGCTGCCGACGATGCCGTTCCCGGCCCGCTGCACGCCCAAAGTCGCCCGCTGGAAGAGATGGTCTGCGAACTGTAACAATAAAAACACCCCGAACGGGCAGCCTGCGCTGCCGGTGTTCGGGGTGTATTTTGGTGGTGTTACGGCTGTCTGCAGGCCAGAAGATCCGCCTGCAGCTGCTTGGGCAGGCTTTTCAGCACCAGAGCATACGAAGTATCTGCCATCTGCCGCACCAGTTCGTCCGGCACGGTGCCGTCGGCAGCAAGCGCGTTCCAGTGCAGCTTGTTCATGTAGTAGCCAGGGCCGATGTCCGGGTACTGGCGGCGCAGAAGATCCCCCTGCAGCGGTTCCAGCTTGAAGTTGAACAGCAACGGCTGCCCGTCACGCTTCAACTGGGCGGCGGCAAACAGCTTGCTGCCCACCCGGTAGCGCAGCCAGTTGCGGTCCACCCGCAGGTCCTGTGTGGCGCCGGGCTTTGCCATTAAATACTCATTCAGCCAGGGGTAGGGCATGGGGGTTCCTCCTTGCGGGTGGGTGTTTTCTTCAGTATCCATGATTCGACAGGGGTTGTCAACAGCAGGCAGGTGTGCTATATTATATTTAGCAATACTAAATATTTGAGTGTTTTGAGGAGATGTCGATGGAAACCCGGTTTGAACAGCAGCTGAAAAAAGGCGTGCTGGAAATGGTGGTGCTGCGCATGATCTGCCAGCAGCCGGCCTACGGCTACGAGCTGATCCTGCGGCTGCGGGCCGAAAGCGACGGCCTGCTGGCGGTAAAAGAGGGAACGTTATATCCCATTCTGTACCGGCTGGAGGACGACGGCCTGATCGCGGCCGACTGGCAAACCCCGGCCGACCAGCCCGCAAAAGGGCGCGCTATGCCCAAAAAGACCTACACTGCCACCCCGGCCGGGCGGCGGGCTGCCGCCCGACAGGCCCAGGTTTGGCAGCAGTTTGCCGGCTGCATCGATAAATTGACCGCCGCCCCGCTGCCCGGCTGTGAACAGGAGGATCTGCAATGAACCCCATCAAAAAATATATGAACACCATCGAACGCAAGCTGCGGGTAGACAAGGCCACCCGGCAGCGTATTATGAACGATCTATGCGGGGATGTGCAGGCCCGGCTGGAAGCGGGGCAAAGCCCCGAAGCGATTATGGCCGAGCTGGGCAGCCCCGATGCGGTGGTCGAAAGTTTCCACTCTGCCTTTGCCGACCGGGTGCGCCCCCGGCGCAGCCCGCTGCGCTGGCTGCTGCTGCCGCTGGCCATTGTTCCTTTGGCCGAGGCGGTTGTGCTGCAGCTGCTGACCACCGGTTTTTCGGTGCCCGACGCCGGAGCAGTGGGCATTATCGGCGGGGCCGACGGCCCTACTGCCATTTTTGTAGCCGGAATGGTCAGCACCGACCCCACCGCATGGGGCGCGGGCGGCCGGTTGGCGCTGGCTTGGGCGGCGGCGGCGCTGTTCTGCCTGCTGCAGTGGCCGTTGCCCGCCCGCGGCGAAAAAGCCAAGGTGCTGGCGCTGGGGCT
>JAFULE010000243.1 GCA_017483235.1 Faecalibacterium sp.
GCCCACCAGATTGTACAGGGTGCGGTCGGTGTTTTCGGCCCGCAGCTGCACATTGGCCCAGGGGCGGTGACCGGTGCGGGGGTCGCGCAGGCCCACCGGGCGCAGCGGCCCGAAGCGCATGGTATCGGTGCCGCGGCCGGCCATGATCTCGATGGGCATACAGCCCTCGTAAACGGTTACGCCCCCGTCCTTTTTATTTTCCGCATTTTCGGCCTCTTTGTCAAATGCATGCAGGGGGGCCCGCTCGGCCGATGCCAGCGCGGCGTGGAACGCCTCGTATTCCTCTTTATTAAAGGGGCAGTTCAGATAGTCCGCTTCGCCCCGACCATACCGGCTGGCGGCAAACACCTTGTCGTAATCAAGGCTTTCGGCGGTGACAATGGGGGCCACCGCATCGTAAAAATTCAGCCGCTGGTCGCCGGTCAGCCGGCCGATCCAATCGGCCAGCTCGCCCTCGGTCAGGGGGCCGGTGGCCACAAGGATGGGCTCATCTTCGGCAAAGCCGGTCACTTCCATGCGATGCACCGTAATGTTGGGCTCGGCCTGCACCATGGCGGTCACCGCCGCCGAAAAGGCATCACGGTCCACCGCCAGCGCACCGCCGGCGGCCACACGTGCAGTTTCGGCCGCCTGCAGCAGCCGGCTGCCCATCAGCCGCATTTCAGCTTTCAGCAGGCCGCTGGCCGAATCCAGCCGCTCGGCCTTCAAACTGTTGGAGCAGATCAGCTCGGCAAAGCTCTCGGCCTTGTGGGCAGGGGAAAATTTGCAGGGCTTCTGCTCGTACAGATCCACCTTCACGCCCCGGGCGGCCAGCCACAGCGCAGCCTCGCAGCCGGCCAGGCCCGCGCCCAGAACCTTTACCTTATAGTCGCTCATACGCTGCCGCCCTTCTGCACGGTGGTTTCGTAGCCGCAGCCCTCTTTGGCGCAGTACAGCCGGCTGCCCTTTTTGAACAGGGTAGCGCCGCACTTTTCGCAGGTGGTGGCCACCGGCTCGTCCCAGGTCATATAATCACATTCGGGGTAGCACTCGCACCCGTAATACACCCGGCCCTTGGCGCTTTTTCGCAGCAGCATGCGGCCCTTGCCGCACTTGGGGCAGATGCCGCCGGTATCCTTGACGATCCGCTTGGTGTTGCGGCAGTCCGGATAGCCGGCGCAGGCCAGAAACTTGCCGTACTTGCCGGTTTTGATCAGCATGGGCTTGCCGCACTTTTCGCACACCTCACCCGATACCTCATCCGGCACACGCACAAATTTGCCCTGCATATTGGTTTCGGCGGTGTGCAGGGTGCTGACCAAGCCCTGATGGAACTGACCCACAGTAGCTTTCCAGTCGGCCTGCCCATGCTCAACATCGTCCAGCATTCGCTCCATACCGGCCGAGAAGGTCACGTCCACAATATCGGGGAAATGCTCTTTCAGCACGCCGTTGACGGTGCGGCCCAGCACGGTGGGCTTCAGCTTTTTCTGCTCACGCTCCACATAGCCGCGGTCGATGATGGTGGTGATGATGGGCGCATAGGTGGAAGGCCGGCCAATGCCGTTTTCTTCCAGCGCCCGGATCAGGGTGGCTTCGGTGTAACGGGCGGGAGGCTGGGTAAACTTCTGCTCGCTGGTCAGAGCGCGCAGCTTCAGCACCTGTCCCTCTTCCAGCGGGGGCAGGCTGGTTTCTTTCTTTTCCTTTTCGTCGCTGCCTTCTTCGTACAGGGCGGTAAAGCCGTCGAAGGTAACGGTAAAGCCGCTGGCGCGGAAGCGGTAATCTCCCGCGGCCACCGTAACACCGACCGTATCCTGCTGGCAGTCGGCCATCTGGCTGGCCATAAAGCGGCTCCAGATCATACGGTACAGCTTGGCCAGATCGGCCGAGTAGTTGGGGTTGCCCAGCAGGCTGCGGTCCACCTCATCGGGGGTCAGCGAGGGCACCGAAGGACGAATGGCCTCGTGGGCATCCTGCGCGTTGGCATTGCGTGCTTTCCACTTGCGCTTGCCGGGGAACACATACTGCTCGCCGTAGGTGGCGGCAATATACTCCTTGGCGGCAGCCACCGCCTCGTCCGAAATGCGCAGGCTGTCGGTACGCATATAGGTGATCAGGCCCAGGGTGCCGTGCCCTGCAATGTCCACACCTTCGTACAGGGTCTGGGCAGCACGCATGGTACGGCTGGCGGTAAAGCCCAGCTTACGGCTGGCTTCCTGCTGCAGCGACGAGGTGATAAAGGCAGGGGTGGGGCTTTTCTGCCGCTTGCCGCGGCGCAGCTCGGCCACCACATACTCGGCGCCTTCCAGCCCGGCTTCGATGGCACGGGCCTCGGCTTCGGTTTTGGGCAGCAGTTTTTTGCCGGCAGCGTCGGTGGCAAGGCGGGCGGTAAACTTTTTGCTGCCCGCGCCCAGCGCCGCGTCCACATTCCAGTATTCTTCGGGCTTGAACTTTTCAATTTCGGCCTCGCGGTCGTCGATCATGCGCACAGCTACGCTCTGCACACGGCCGGCCGAAAGACGCTTACGCACCTTCTGCCACAAAAAAGGGCTGATCTTGTAGCCCACCAACCGGTCCAGTGCGCGGCGGGTCTGCTGGGCATTGAACAGGTTTTCATTGATGGCACGGGGCGCGGCCATGCCCTTCTGCACACCCTTCTTGGTGATCTCGTCAAAGGTCACACGGTTGGGTTCTTTGGGGTCCATTCCCAGCACATAGGCCAGATGCCAGCTGATGGCTTCACCTTCCCGGTCCGGGTCGGTTGCCAGATAGATCTGGTCGCACTTTTTGGCCTCGCTTTTCAGTTCTTTGATCAGTTTTTCCTTACCGCGGATGCTGATATACTGCAGATCGAAGGTCTGCTCGTTCACACCCAGCAGCGAAGAGGGCAGGTCGCGGATATGGCCCATGCTGGCCTTGACCACATAATCCTTGCCCAGATATTTGCCAATGGTTTTTGCCTTGGCAGGCGATTCTACGATCACAAGTTTTGCCATTGTGTCGGTTACTCCTTTACTTACTTCAAAGAGTTTTATCATAAGCCGGTATTCTTCCGGCGGGGTTGCTATTTTAGTTTATATTGCCGGCCGGGCAGGGCAACAATTCTGCCCGCCATTTCCAGCGCAGTCAGCGTGCCCAGCAAGGCGCCCATGGTAAGGCCGGTTTCGCCCATCAGGGCACCCAGGCCCTTGGGGGTGGGGCCAATGCAGCCCAGCACCGCAGCCTGCTGCGGGGTAAGAGTGGTTGTTTCGGGTTCTTCCTCTCCCATTTCGGCACAGATGGGCTGCCGTTGTACCGGCAGGCCGATGGCCTGCAAAATTTCCCGCCCGGTCATGGCGGGGCGGGCACGGCCGCTTTCCAGCAGCTCATTGGTGCCCTGCGACAGGCTGGAAAAAATGCTGCCCGGCACTGCGTACACCGGGCGGCCGTACCGCTCGGCGTGGGCAACGGTAGACATGGTGCCGCTGCGCTGGCGGGCTTCCACCACCAAAAGGGCCGACGAAAGCCCTGCAATGATGCGGTTGCGCTGTAAAAAAGCGGTGCCGTGGGTGGTGCTTTCCACCGGCGGGTATTCACTGACCACCACGCCATGCTGCTCGATTTTGCGGCGCAGGGCCGCATTGCCGGCCGGATAGGTGCGATGAATGGGCACCCCCAGCACCGCAATGGTGGGCGCATCGCTTGCTACCGCGGCTTTGTGGCCCTCGCTGTCCAGCCCGTCGGCCAGACCGCTTACGATCACCGCGCCGCTTTGGGCAATGGTTTTGCCCAGCCGGGCAGCTGCCTCCACCCCATAGGGGCTGGGCTTGCGGCTGCCTACCATGCCCACCGTAAAGGCTGTGTTCAGATAGCGGATTTCCCCGGTGCAGTACAGCACCAGAGGCAGATCGTCCAGATTGGACAGCGCCACCGGATAGGCCGGCAGATCCGGGGTAACCACCCGGATCCCCTTGGCTTCGCAACATTGCAGCACTGGCGCAAAATCGGCCGGTGTATGCAGATTTTCGGCCAGCCGCCGGGCCGCACTGCTGCCCGCTGCCGCGGCAAATCGCTCGGTATCATGCCGCTGCTGCCACACCTGCTTTGCACCGCCGTAGGCATTGAGCACCAGCCTTGCATGGGCAAAGCCGGGGTGCAGCAGGTCGGCCAGCCAAAGCCAATACAGGGGCGCTTCGTATTCCACTTCGAGGGTGATGTCCTCGCCGCAGGCCAGCCGCTCCAACGGGGTGGGCGCGCTCACAGCGCAGCCCCCCGGAAATGCCACAGCAGTACACTGCCCGCAATGCCGGCGTTCAGGCTTTCGGCCTTGTCGGTCATGGGGATGCGCACCGCTTTTTCGCAGGCAGCCACCGTTTCATCGGTCAGGCCCTGCCCCTCGCTGCCCACCACAAGGCAGACGCCGCCGGGGCAGGCGGTATCCACCACCGACAGCGGCTGTGAGTTGTACAGCGCCGCCGCTACAGTCAGGATCCCCATTTCCCGCATTTTTTCCACCGCAATGGCCATGCCGCCCACCTGCACCACCGGAATACGCACCGCAGCGCCCATGGAGGCGCGCAGCGTTTTGGGCGAAAAGGGAGACGCACAGCCGTCGCTTAAAATAACCCCGTCAAAACCAAAGGCAGCGGCGCTGCGGATCAGGGTGCCCACATTGCCGGGGTCCTGCACACGCTCCAGCGCCAGATACCGTCCGCCGGGGTGCACCGCATCCCAGCCGGGGGCAGGGGTTTCGAACACACCGAACACCCCCTGATTGCTGCCCACATCGGCCAGTTTTTCGGCCACATGGGGCTTGATCAGAAAATGCTCGCCGGGCAGCTGTGCCAAATCGGGGTTCTTTTCCAAAGCTTTTTCGGTCACATACAGCTCCAGCAGCGGGGTGCCCTTGGCCAGTTCGGGGCAAAGCTTAGCCCCCTCGGCCAGAAAGCGGCCCTCCTGCTGGCGGAACGCCGCAGAGGAAGAAAGCTTTGCAGCATATTTGATCTTCGCATTGTCGCGGCTGGTGATCTGTTCCATCTGTGTTCTGCCCCCGTTTTTTTGATGTTTTTGGGGAAAATACCCCCATAACGCAAAAGGGACGCCCGCGTGTGCGCGGGCGTCGGCTTTCGTTGCGTTTGTTATGCCAAGCGCCTGCGTCTGACTTTTGTTAAAATCAGGCGTTCTTGACGCTCTCGACCAGAGCGGCAAAGCTCTTGGGATCGTTGATGGCCATCTCGCTCAGCATCTTGCGGTTCAGCTCGATGCCCTGCTTCTTCAGACCATTCATGAAGGTGCTGTAGTTCATGCCCAGGGGGCGAACAGCGTTGTTGATGCGCATGATCCACAGGTTGCGGAACTGACGCTTCTTCATGCGGCGGCCAGCCAGAGCGTAGTTGCCGCTCTTCATGACCTGCTGCTTGGCCATCTTAAAATGCTTGCTCTTGGAACCGTAGAAGCCCTTTGCCAGCTTCAGAGTCTTCTTACGACGTTTGTGGGTCATGGTAGCGCCTTTGATACGTGCCATTGTCTTCTATCTCCTTTGATTATCCTTGTTGTTCAGCGTGCTTATTGGCCCACAATCAGCCGTAGGGCAGCATGCGCTTCAGAGCGGCGGCGTTGGTCTCGTCAACATAGCAGGGCTGACGGTAGCCGCGGGTGGTCTTGGTGGTCTTCTTGGTCAGGATGTGGCTGCGGAAAGCATGGCCGCGCTTGACCTTGCCGTTCTTGGTCAGCTTGAAGCGCTTCTTGGCGCCGGAATGAGTTTTCAGCTTGAGCTTCATTGTAGTGTCCTCCTAAGATTTACTTTGTGGCGTTGGGGATGAGCAGCATGGTCATCGTGCGGCCCTCGAGCATCGGCTTTTTGTCAGTGTGTGCCTGGGGCAGAGCCTCGGCAAAACGCTGCATCACTTCGGCGCCCAGGGCAGAGTGTGCCATTTCGCGGCCGCGGAAGCGGATCGAAACCTTCACCTTATGACCGCCTTCCAGGAATTTGGCTGCCTGGTTGGCCTTGGTGTTGAAGTCGTTGGTGTCGATGTTCAGCGAAAGGCGGACTTCTTTGACTTCTGCCACCTTCTGGTTCTTCTTGTTTTCCTTTTCCCGCTTCTGCTGTTCGAACCGGTACTTGCCGTAGTTCAGAATCTTGCATACAGGGGGAGTGGCCTGGGGAGCAATCTTTACCAGATCCAGATTGGCAGCTTCGGCGGCGGCCAGAGCCTCGCGCAGGCTGACAATGCCCATCTGGGTGCCGTCCGCTCCGATCAGACGAACCTCGCGATCGCGGATCGCACCATTGATTTCCAGTTCCTTCGTCTTTCCTTGGGTAGCGATTGGAATACACCTCCGATAAAATGCTGTGTGTTGATTGCAAACAGAAACGCGGCCGCTTCGCAAGGAAGCCGCCGCGCATTACACCGAAAAAAAGCACACACCTTTTGCAGGTGCTGCCTTTTACCGTATAGCCCGGGGCCTGTTGACCCGCAAGGCGAGCGCGGCATGGTATGCCGATTGCTGCTTTCTTTACCAAGATATCTTACCACACCGCAGCGCCGGTGTCAAGCATTTTGGGCCTGTTTTTTGTATATTTCTTTCAAAATTTTTGCACAAAATTTGGCGGCCCCGCCGCTGCGGGGCCGCCCGGATCCGGATTTTATTTTACCTCAATCAGTCTGCCCAGCTGCAGCGAGTAGATGCCTTTATAGGCAATGGGCAGCGGGGCAAACCGCCGGCCAACGGCCATGGCGTACAGCTCCAGCTGGGCACGGTAGGCCTGCACAAAGTCGGCCTCGGTTTTGCCGCGGTCGGTCTTGTAATCCAGCAGCTCCAGATGGTCGGGGAACACCAGCACCAGGTCGGCAATGCCCTGCACCAGCACCTGTGCATCCTCGGCCCCCTGCGGCGCACCGCCCTGGGTCCGCATCACAGTGCCGGCATCCAAAGCGGTGATAAAGGCAAGCTCGCGCAGTACCCTGTCGGCAGCACAGATACGCCCAAAGGCCTCGCTTTCCACAAAGGTGACAACGGCCTGCTCGTCCAACAGCTCGGCAACAGCCGGCTCCACCAGCTGTTGCTGCACCTGCCGGGCACTTTCGGCCTGCACTGCGGCCAGCAGCACCGCTCTGTCTTTGCCGCGCACCGCTGCAAAGGCAGCAAAATCGGCGTGCTGTAAAAAGCTGTGCAGCGCGGTGCCCTTTTCGGCGGCAGTCAGCCCGCCGGTGCTCAGAAAAGCGGGGCGCTGCAGCACGGTGTCGCTGTGGTTGTGCACCACACCGGTCACACTGACCTTGGCGGGCACTGCCGAAAGCGCCACGCCGGGGTACTGCCAGCCAAAGCCCTCGGTCAGCTGCTGTACCAGCGCCGGGTCGGGCGGCGGGGCAGCTGTTTCGGCCGTTTGCTGCTGTGGCCCCAGGTCAAGCAGCAGATCGTCGTACCAGATGCCGATGGGCGGGGCGTTATCCTTCCAAGGCAGATGCACCTTTGCCAGCTCGCGCAGTGCGTGGGCGTCCGGATGCACCATCAAAGCCGAAACAATCCAGTCGGCAAAGCAGGTTGCCTCCCGGTGCAGCAGGCGGCTGCGCCCGGCAAGATGGAAAACGGCGGCTTTTTCCAGCGCTTTTTCCGGCTTGGTGTAGGGGGCCGTTACCACCAGAATATCCTGCGCACGGGTCAGCGCCACATACAAAAGGCGCATCTGCTCACTGCGCAGCTCGTCTGCCAGCAGCTGGCGCACCGCCATACAGCTGACACCGGGGTACAAGCCCCCCTCGCCATTGGCACCGCGCAGCATCATGCCGGCCCCCAGCACCGGATGCAGTACGATCTGCCGGCGCAGATCGTCGGTATTGAAGCGGTGGCCGGTGTCGGCCACAAACACCGCCGGGAACTGCAGCCCCTTGGAGCGGTGGATGGTCATAATGGTCACACAGCCGGTCTGGCCCTTGCCGGCAGCAGAATCCACAAGGCCACCGGCCGCTGCGGTGGCGTCGATGGCACGGATCAGCCCCGGTACGCCGTTGGCCCCGTTGGCGCAGCAGAAGGCGGCAAACCGACGGGCATCCTCGCGGCGGCGGGCACCGTTTTCCATGGCACCCAGCGCGGCCAGATACCCGGTGGTAACAAAGATCTCTTCCAGCAGTTCTTCCACTGGGATGGTACGGGCTGCCTGCCGCAGCTGGGTCAGGGTGCGGTAAAAGCCGCCCACCTTCCGGGCAAATTCATCCTGACCCTGTGCCGCGCGCAGCACCGCACCGTATAGGCTGATGCGCCCCTGCTGCGCCCGCAGGGTGACCAGATCGTCGTCGGTAAAGCCAAACATCGACCCCAGCATCGCGGCCGCCAGATAGATATCCTGCGCAGGGTTATCGATGACCCGCAGCAGGGCGATCAGCGGCCGGATATGGGCCGCGTCCAGCAGGTCCTCGGCCGAGTCGGCATACACCGGGATGCCCTGCGCCTGCAGCGCCTCGGCATACCGCTGAAAGTTGGCCCGGGTGGCCAGCAGAATGCAGCAGTCGCCGTATTCCAGCGGCCGGGTGCCGCCCGCGCCGTCCCGCACGGGGGTACCGTCCTGCACCAGCTCGCGGATGCGCCGCGCCACAAACCGGGCGTCATCCTCGGGGGCTTCGGTTTTCAGCACCTGCATTTCGGCATGGCCGGTATATTCGCCGGGTGCACCGCACACCAGCCGCTGGCCGTCGCCGTATTCCACGCCGCCCAGCGCCCGGCTCATCAGCTGTTCAAACAGAAAATTGACCCCGCCCACCACCGCAGGGGCGCTGCGGAAGTTGGCGTCCAGCGCAAGGCGGGCCTGTGTGCCCGGCTGCCCGTCTGCCGGCCGGGGCCGGGCGGTATCAGCCACCGGCAGCTCGGCGTAATGATCCAGCTTTTCCAGAAAAATGGTGGGGTCGGCCTGCCGGAAGCGGTAGATGCTCTGCTTCATGTCACCCACAAGGAACAGATTGTCCTGCTGCGGCGAGGCAAGGCAGCGGTACAGCCGGTCCTGCAGGGCGTTGGTGTCCTGATATTCATCCACCATCACCGCGTCAAACCCGGCACGGATGGCACCGCACACCCCACTTACCTGCCCGGGCTGCGGCTCCAGCAGCTGCAGGGCCAGATGCTCGAAATCGCTGAATTCCAGCACCTTGCGCTCCAGCTTGCGGCGGAAATACAGCTCGTCAAAGCAGACCAGCGCCCGGTACAGCGCCGCCAGAAGCACCTGTTCCTGTTGGTATTCCTGCCAGGCCTGCTGTTCGGTGCAGCCGATCAGGCCCAGCACCTCTTCAAAATAATCGCTGGCCTGATCGCTTTGCAGCTTGACCAGTGCATGGCGGTCGCCCGGCAGCCGCAGCCCGGTGCCGCGCACTCCCGGCACCGCCGCACCGTCCTGCAGCCAGGGCTGCAGGGCCTGATACAGCGCATCCCAGCCGCACTGGGCCGCCTGCAGCACCGTTTCCAGCTGCGCACCGGCCGTCTGCAGCAGGGCACAGCCGTCGCTGTACCGCTCGCGCAGCTTTTCGGCCCGGTCGGCAGGAAGATCGATCTTGGTGACCCGGTCGATGCGCTGATCCGACAGCAGGATCTGTTCGCCGTCCTCGTTCAGCATCACCGCAGCCTGCAGCAGCTCGCGCACCCGAGCCATCACCACACCGCACACCGTTTCGAACCGGCTGCGCTGCTGCGCATACACCTGCGGATCGTTCCAATCCGGTGTGACCGCCAGCTGCCGCAGCTGCTGGGTGCAGTAGGGCATACTGCGCCAGTGGCTGTATACCCCCAGCATCAGCCGCCCCATCACATCATCGCTGCGGCTTTTGCCGTACAGGTCGGCAAGGGCACGAAAATCCGGATCCTGATAGGCCTGCTCCAGTGTTTCGGCCAGTGCTGCCTGCCGCAGCTGCTCCAACGTGCCGGCGTCACCGGTGGTAAAATCGGGCGGAATATCCAGCGCCTGAAAATTCTGCTGGATCAGGTGCAGACAAAATGAGTCGATGGTACAGATGCTGGCCCGCTGCAGCAGCATCCGCTGACGCTGCAGCCGCAGATCGCCCGGCCGTTTGCGCAGCTCGGCCAGCAGCTTTTCGCCGATGCGGGCCCGCAGCTCGGCCGCAGCGGCATTGGTAAAGGTAACGATCAGAAGCCGGTCGGCATCCACCGGGTGCTCCGGGTCGGTGATCAACTGCACCGCGCGTTGGGCCAGCACCGCGGTTTTTCCGCTGCCGGCCGCCGCACTGACCAACAGGCTGCCGCCCCGGTCGTCGATTGCGGCCTGCTGGGCCGCAGTCCATTTCACATCACTCATTCGGCAGCCTCCTTTCCGGCTTTTTTGCCTTTCTTTTTCGGTTTCTCTTCCTCAGGCGGCTCAAAGGGATTTTTGGGCGCATCCAGCGCCGCCTCGTTCACCCCGTCCTCATGGCAGCAGATAAACCGGTAGTCACACCAGTCGCAGGGGCGGCCCCGGCTGCACAGCGGGGTCGCCGCCACCTCGCCGGCATACAGTCCGTTGGCCATGCCGGTGACAAGACCATCCAGATGATCCCCGATGCGCTGCAGCTTTGCCGCGTCGGCCAGCTTTTTCTTCTGATAGGGGCTGGGCTTACCGCTGCGGAACTCAAAGGGCAGATACCGTCCGGTGCATTCGGGATCCA
>JAFULE010000244.1 GCA_017483235.1 Faecalibacterium sp.
AGCTGTTCGTTGTAGGATTTTTCCAGCCCATACACGCCGGCGCCGGAATCGTCACAGAAGCCCAGCACCGCAGCAGCAAAGGCACCGTAGGGATAATCCCGCTTATAGGTTTTGGTGATGGACACGATCAGGGCCACGGTGCGCTCTTTGGTGGTATGTGCCTTATTGAACTCATCCACATAAGCGTCGATGGCATTGGCCACCGGCATATCCACCCTGCCTGCCAGCAGACGGTACTGGCTGGTGATGCGGCTGAACCGTTCGTACAGGTATTGGTATTGTTCCAGATATTCGGGGCTTTTCACGTCCACCGCTTCGCCGCGGGTGCCGTCGTTGGCCACCAGAATGCGGGCAATGCCGGCACATACCTCAGAGCAGATGGCTTCGTTCAGATAGCTTTCGCCGGTTTCGGCGACAGTGGTATACAGGCCCTTGCTGTTTTTGGGGTCGCAGGAGACATCCCACACGATGCTGGTGGAGGCCAGTGTTTTGCCGGTGGAGTCGTAAATTTCGCCGCGCACCGCCTGCAGGGTGGTGTCTTTCAGCTGCTGCACGCTGGCAAGGCCGCGCCAGTAGTCGCCGTTGATCACCTGAATATCGTACAGCCGCCAGGCCAGAAACCCAAAGCCGAACAGCAGCGCCCCAAACGAGACCAGATAGCCGATTCGACGGGTAGAGCGGGCCATGCGCTGTACCGATGTTTTTTTGTGAGAATTTTGTGCCATGGGGATACCCTTTCGTACAAGGTCAATTTGCCCGGAAAGCGAAAAAGCGTGCCCGACGCACGCTTTTTCGGACCTGTTCTGTTAGAAGTCCAGCTTTTCGATCAGGCTGAGGACGCCGGAATATAAAAATTCGGTCCACTTTTCCACGTCGGAGGGGGCGCGGGTGATCACGCTGCTTTCATCCAGCCGGACATAGGTGATCTGGCTGTCGTCCAGCTTCATCAAGCCCAGACGGTTGGCCACCTCTTCCACGTTGGCCATGCTGGTTTTTCCGTTCAGCGCACTGGACAGATAATTGTAGGTGCTCTGCTCGGTGGTCAGCTGGGTTTGGGTGCGCTGGATCTCAGTGGTCAGCTCGGTAATGGTCACCTTGCTTTGCAGAAGGCCCACGGCCAACGCCAGAAACAGGGTAACAGCCACTACGGCCTGCAGATTCAGCCAGACCTCGTGCCAGCGGGAGGGCGCTTTTTTGCCGCCCTGCACAGCGTGCAGCTTTGCGGCTTTTTCTTTTTGCTTTTGGGCAGCGTTGGCAGTTTCAAAACGAGCAAAATCGTATGCTGCCTGTTGCATGGGCGATGCGCCCCCTTTCGATGGAATGAACGCGGCAGTAAACCGCGGTTACAGTTTTTCGATGACGCGCAGCTTAGCCGACCGGCTGCGACGGTTCTGATCCAGCTCTTTGCCGGTGGCCTCGATGGGCTTACGGGTGATCAGCTTGGCTTTTGCTTTGCCGCCGCATACGCACACCGGAAATTCCGGCGGGCAGGTGCAGGCGGTGGCCCAGCGGCGAAACTTGTTTTTCACCAGCCGGTCTTCCAGCGAATGGAAGGTGATGATGGCGAAACGTCCGCCCGGGGCAAGGCACTCGAAGATACCGTCCATGCCCTCTTCCAGTGCGTCCAGCTCGTGATTGACCGCAATGCGCAGCGCCTGAAAGGTGCGGCGGCTGGGGTTTTTATCCTTGCGGCGCACGGCCGGCGGCATTGCGCTGGCCACCAGTTCAGCCAGCTGCAGGGTGGTTTGGATGGGGGCGGTTTCCCGCGCGGTTACGATTTTGCCGGCGATCTGCCAGGCGTAGGGTTCTTCGCCGTAGTCCCGCAGAATACGGGCCAGTTCTTCCCGGTCAAGGGTGTTGACCAGATCGGCGGCGGTTTCGCCCTGCTGGCTCATCCGCATATCCAGCGGGGCGTCGGCCCGGTAGGAAAAGCCGCGGGCTGCGTCGTCCAGCTGATGACTGGAAACGCCCAGATCCAGCAGTGCGCCGTCGATGGCGTCCACGCCAAGATTTTCCAGTGCAAGCTTTGCATAGCGAAAGTTGCTGCGCACCACCTGTGCAGGCAGCCCGGCCAGCCGGGCAGTGGCGGTGGCGATGGCGTCGGGATCCTGATCCAGCGAGATCAGCCGGCCACCCTGTTCACCGCTGAGCCGCAGGGCGATCTGGCGGGAATGGCCCGCGCCGCCGGCGGTGCCGTCCAGATAGGTGCCGTCCGGTTTGATAGCAAGGCCATCCAGACATTCGTACAGCAGCACCGGGATATGTTCAAAATCGTTGGGATCAAAGGCCTGTCCCTGCACAGGGCGTTCCTTCAGTTCGCTCACGGGGCAAGCCTCCTTTGGTGGGTGTGGATCAGATATGCAGCTCGCGCATGCGCTGGCGGCGCTGTTCGTTGGTGACCGCGGCGCGGCGGGCGTTCCATGTATCGGTATCCCAGATTTCGGCGTGGTTGCGGTTGCCGATGATGGTAACGTTTTTGCTCAAGCCTGCGTATTCGCGCAGCTCGGCAGGCAACAGGATGCGGCCCTGTTTATCGGGTTCGACCTCGCAGGCGGTGCTGAACAGATCGCCGGTGGTTTCCCAGCTGTCCATCAACTCGTCGGCGCCCATCCGCTCGGAGATACGGTCGATCTCGCTCATAGGCAAAGCGAACAGGCAGTTGTCAACCCATTCCATCACCACAAAGCTGCCTTCGCCCATGGCGTCGCGGAACTTTGCGGGGAAGTTCAAACGGCCCTTGGCGTCGATGGAATAGTCGTAACGACCAAAGAACATTTCGCTTCCCCCTTTCGGTTGATTTCAAGGCTGTTTCGGGCAGTTTTTACCCATTTCTACCCAAAGTTACACACTTTTACCCACTTAGCATGATTTATTCTACCAAAATCAAGGTCAGAATGCAATAGTTTTGCCCATCTTCCCGCAGAAAAAACTGTGAAAAATTCGCGCAAATTCGGCGCAAATCAACACGAAGACAAAAAAAGAAAAGACCGTCCCAAACAACCCTTTGGAACAGCCTTTTCCGGCCCTTTTTTCATGCAAAAACACCGATGTTTTCCGGTTTCGCGGGCATTCGCCGCTGCCCGCGCGTTCCATCGGCTGCACACAAAAAACACCCGCTGCAGACAGCCTTGTCTGCAGCGGGTGTTTTATTCTTACGATTCAGTGGCGCTCAGCCGTTGGTGGTAGCGCTTTTGGCATTCTGGCGCAGATTGGCGCGAACTGCCTTGACCTGTGCAGCGTTGGCAGCCATGGTCTCCTCGGTACGGCGCAGCATATTCTCGCAGTAATCGGTCACGGTCTGGCGCATATTGCGGGCATCGGCCTGAGCCGAGGTCATGATATCGCCGGCGCGCTTTTGGGCGGCCTTGACCACCTCTTCCTCGCTGACCAGAATACGGGCACGCTCTTCGGCCTTTTTGATGATGGCTTCGGCCTGCGCGTTGGCATCGGCCAGAATCTGGCTGCGATCGCCCACAATGTTGCGGGCCTGATGCAGCTCGCCGGGCAGGTTCAGACGCACTTCGTCCAGATAATCGCGGATCTTTTCCACATCCACCAGACGCTTGCCGCCCGACAGGGGCACGCTGGCGCCCTCTTCCAAAGTTTCCTCGATCAGATCCAGCATGCTTTCAATGTTCATATTGGTGCTCATTGTTCGCTCTCCTTCTCATAACGCCACAACAGAATGGTGCCGTATTTGTACTGTTTTTTCAGCTGCAGACTGCCGCAGCTTGCCGGCAGAACCGCTTCTTTTTCGGTTTCGCACAACACAATGCCGCCGGGGGCCACCACCGTTTCCACCGCAGGCAGCACAGCGGGGATGGTGTTCTGACGGTAGGGCGGGTCCAGCAGAACCAGATCGAACTGCTCGCGGCAGGCCGAAAGGAACAGCCCTGCCTCGCCGATGCTGACCCGGCTGCGGTCAAACACGCCGCAGCTTTTGCAGTTTTTCATAATGACCGACGCGGCATCCCGGCTTTGGTCCAGAAACACACAGCGGGCCGCCCCGCGGCTGATGGCCTCGATGCCCAGCTGGCCGCTGCCGGCAAACAGATCCAGCACCCTTGCCCCGGGCAGCTGAAACTGCACAATGCTGAACATGGCTTCCTTGACGCGGTCGGTTGTGGGCCGGGTAATCTCGGTGCCGGGCAAAGCTTCCAGCTTTTTGCCCCGGCATTCGCCTGCGATCACGCGCATGGCAACCCCCTCCTTTTTGAAACAGGCGGCAGCGCCGCACAAAAGATTTTTTGACGCTGCAGCGCAAATGCAGCCCCGCACACAGTACGGGATTTTATTATTATGCGGATTGGCCGCGCCCTTGTCAAGCGGATGGGCAAAATTTTCAACTACCTGTAATCATTCTCCGGTATCCACCGGGTTGAAGTGCAGATAGATGGTTTTTGCCATGGCCGGGCCGATGCCCTGCACCGCCTGCAGCTCTTCAACGGAGGCCGCCCGCACCGCCCCCACACTTTTGAAATGGGCCAGCAGCGCCTTGGCCGTGGCAGGACCCACACCGGGCACCTCGGTCAGGGTGGAGGCATAGCTTTTTTTCTTCATCTGCTGTTTGCGATAGGCGTTGGCAAACCGGTGCACCTCGTCCTGAATGGAGGTGATGAAGGTAAAGGTGCCGCGGGTCATGTTGATGGCGATCTCGCGGCCGTGGCTGTCAATGATGGCGCGGGTGCGGTGGTGATCGTTCTTGACCATGCCGTACAGCGGCACATCCACAAACAGAGTGTTCTGCAGCGCTTGTTTTACCGCACTGACCTGTCCCTTGCCGCCGTCCAGCAGGATCAGGTCCGGCTTTTCGGCAAAGTAGTTGTCCAATCCGGCGCCGCTGCGGGTACGCTGCTCGTACTCGGCAGCGCGTCGGCTTAAGGTTTCGGCAAGGCTGGCGTAGTCATCAGTGCCGTACACCGTCTGCATTTTGAAGCGGCGATAGCCGGGCTTGTAGGGTTTGCCGTCGCGGAACACCACCATACCGCACACGCTGGAGCCATCGCCCCAGTTGGAGATATCGTAGCTTTCGATGGTTTTGGGGGCTTTTTTCAGTCCCAGCACCTGAGCCAGCTCGTCCAGCAGCTTTTCCTCGCGGCCGTAGCGGCCGCTTTCGCGGGCAAGACGTTCCACCGCATTGGTATAGGCCATTTCCACCAGCTTGCGCACGTCGCCCCTCTGGGGCACGTACAGCTGCACCTTGGTGCCCCGCTTTTGCTCCAGCGCCTGCTGCAGTGCTTCGGCAGCGGCGGGCAGCTCGTCCACCGCAATCACCCGGGGGATCTGCTCGTCGTCCAGATAATACCGGGGTAGAAATTCCTCCCGCACGGCGGCAATGTCGGCGGTATCGTGGAATACAAACTCCCGTTTGTCGGTCAGGCGACCGTCGCGGAAGCGCAGCACTGCCGCACATACGCTGCGCGGGGTACCGGCTAAAGCCACCACGTCCATCTCCACATCCGGGTCCACCACCACCTTCTGGCCGGCGGACACCTTGTTGATGGCGGCGATCTGATCCCGCAGCAGGGCGGCGGTTTCAAAATCCAGCCGTTCGGCGGCGGTCTCCATCTGCTCGGTCAGGGACTTGACAATATCCTTTTTGCCATATTTGATCAGCCTCACCGCACTTTTTACCGCTTCGCGGTAAGCTTCGGGCTTTACTTTGCCGCTGCACACCCCCATGCACTTGCCAATGTGGGCATTCAGGCAGGGGCGGGTTTTGCCGATGTCCTGCGGGAAGCGCTTGCCGCACCGGGGCAGCAGAAAGAAATCCATGGCGGTTTCGGCCAGCTCCCGGGCGGCAAAGCTGGAGGTGTAGGGGCCGATGTATTCGGCACCGTCCTCTTCTTTTTGCAGCACAAAGGAAAGCCGTGGCCATTCCTCTTTGGTCACCCGGATGTAAGAATAGCCCTTATCGTCCTTTAACAGGATGTTATATTTGGGGGTATGGGCCTTGATCTGGCTGGCTTCCAGCACCAGCGCCTCGAACTCGCTTTGGCAGACAATCACATCAAAGCTGAAGGCATGGGCGATCATCTGGGTGACCTTATTGTCGTGGGGCACCCCTTCGCGGAAATACTGGCTGACCCGGGTGCGCAGCCGCTTGGCCTTGCCAATGTAGATGATCGTGTCGGTTTTATCCCGGATGATATAAACACCCGGCAAAAGCGGCAGCATACAGGCCTTTTGATACAGTTCCTTTTTGGTCATCGGCAAAGCCCCCTTTCTGCGGTTAGTATGCACACGGCCGCGAAAAAAATAAAGGCCGGCAAAAACACCGGCCTTTACTTTTGAATCAAAATTGATTACTCGGCGAAGCCGGACTCGACCAGCTTGACCAGGCCTTCCACAGCAGCCTGCTCGTCAGCGCCATCGGCAATGATACGGATGGTGGTGCCGCCCACGATGCCCAGGGACAGAACACCCAGCAGGCTCTTGGCGTTTACGCGACGCTCTTCTTTTTCGACCCAGATGGAAGACTTATAGTCATTCGCCTTCTGGATGAAGAAAGTAGCCGGACGGGCATGCAGGCCAACCTGATTCTCAACGGTAACTTCTTTCACGAACATAGTATAAACGCTCCTCACTCTATAAAGTTTAAGTGCTTCGTGTCTTTTTGTCAGTTCGACACTACATATTTTATCGCAGAGTTGGCTGGTTGTACAGCCCAATTCCGGAATTTTGGCGGTTTCTCTAATCGTTCCAAAAGCAAAGTTGGTTCTTTGTGCAGTTTTGCCAGCTTTTCCCTGCCGGTATTGGAGGCACGCACAAAAGTTTTCAACAATTTCAGTATTGCCCGCAGGCGCTTCCGTCATTCTGCCGGTTCGGTTACCGATGCATCTACCTGCGCAACCGGTTGTTCCTGTGGATTTTCGGTCAGAACAAGGGGTTGCTCAACCGTTTGCGCAGCCGGCTTCCTCTTTTTGCGGCGGGGCTTTTTGGGGATGGGGGTACCATCCCACCCGCCGGCATCCAGATAAGCCTGCCACAGCTCCGGGCGGCGGGCTTTGGTGCGCAGCCGGCTTTGCTCGCCGCGCCAGTCGTCGATCATCTTGTGGTTGCCGGAAAGCAGCACCGGCGGCACGGCACGCCCCTCCCACACTTCGGGGCGGGTGTACTGGGGGTATTCCAGCAGGCCGTTCCAGTAGCTTTCGTCCTCGTAGCCTTTCTGCTCGGCCAGCACACCGGGCTGCAGCCGCAGTACACTGTCAGCCACTACAAGGCTGGCCAATTCGCCGCCGGTGAGGATGTAGTCGCCGATGGACAGCTCCTCGTCAGCAAAGGCTTCGATGACACGCTCGTCGATACCCTCGTAGTGGCCGCATACCAGCGTGATGTTATCGTATTCGGCCAGACGGCGGGCATGTTCTTCGGTATAGCGAGCACCGCCGGCGGTCAGAAACACGATGTGCGGGCGCGGGCGGCCCTGCTGTTCCACCTGACGGATGATATCCCGCAGGCAGTCGGCAATGGGCTGGGCATACATCACCATGCCGCAGCCGCCGCCGTAGGGATAATCGTCGGTCTGCTTCTGGCGGTTAAGGGTGTAATCCCGGATCTGGTGGCAGTGGGTTTCGATATAGCCCCGGGCCGCGGCCCGGCCAATGATGCTGGTATCCAGCACCTGCTGACACATATCGGGAAAAAGGGTGGCAATGTCAACACGCATGCCCATAGGTCAGTTCTCCTTTTTGGCGTTGGGCTGAGGGGGGCGGTCGTTGTAGGCGCCGTCGTCAAACATACCGGGAATGGGCGCAACACGGATATATCCCTCGGGCGGATTCAGCTCTTTCAAAAAGGCATCCACACCGGGGAAGCGGTATTCCTCGCCGTTCGGGCCGGCCACCGTGTAAATATCCTGCGGGCCAGGGTGATCCACACTTTTTACGGTGCCGTACACATGGCCGGTGTCGGCATCCCGCACCTGGCAGCCCACCAGATCCTGATAAAACCAGGTATCTTTGGGCAGACGGGCGTCCTTGCGGTCAAAGTACAGGATGCGGCCGCACAGCGCGCGGGCAGCGTCCATATCCTCCACCCCATCCAGCACGATCAGGCCCATGCGGCCGATGGGCCGCACCGAACGCACCCGCACCGGCTGGGTACCGGCCTTGTCGAAATACAGCACCTTGAACCGCTTGAGAAAATCGGCATCGTCGCACCAGAATTCGATCTTCATTTCGCCGCGGATGCCGTGGGTGGTAACGATTTTAGCGGCTTCGATATATTGCTGCAGCATAAAAGATTACCTCTTTGCAAATTTATTTGTTTCCCTACTGTAAAATCGGTCTACCTGATAAATATACCACATTGGCCGCAAAAGGGAAAGTATTCGCACCTGCATCGTTCGGCATGCGGATTTTTCATCGATTTCACCACGAGATGACTTTTCCTGTTGATTCGTGTCTGTTATAATATTTTCAAATATCATTTCAATCTCGTTCAAGGAGATCCACTCTACATGAACAAACACGCATCGCCCAAACGATTTGCCGCAAAGCACCTTGTTCTTTCTGCACAGCTTCTGGTTCTGATTGCCGCCGCGGTTTTCACATTCACCTTTCGGCAGACTTTTATTGAGCCGGAACGACTTGGACTGGCCGGCTTTACCCCTGTCAATTATTCCAATCCCATTCTGTCTAACCAAACCTTTTCGGCACAGATAACCCCCCTGAACAGCAGCGCCTATGAACTGCGCATTCTTCTGGTTGCCCCCTATCAGCCAGACGGCCAACCGGTAACGCTCACCCTTACCTGCGCCGACAGCCAGACCCCTGTAATCCAGCGGGTTTTGACCGAGCAGGAGCTTTTCAGCAACGAATACCTGACAATTCCGCTGCCCGATGATTTTGAACAAGGACACCCCTGTACAGTCCGGCTGCAAAGTGACGAGCAGGACCCAGACCGCGCCGTAAGAGTTTTATTTGGCACTGCCGGCCAAAGTGATGTTGCGGCATGGTATTGCGATCAAATGCCGCAACCGGACACCCCTGCCGTCATGTTGGTTTATGAATCCCTGCGCCGACTTCCATTTGCACTGGCCGTTCTCATGTTTGGATGCATGCTGTTTGCACTCGGCTGGCATTTTGCGAAACCACATCTCCCCACCGCTCTTGTTTCTGCTGCAGACCGATTGCTGCAGGCCGGCTACGCCCTTGTTTTGCCTTTCATTACAATCTGGTGCATCGAACTTCTTCAGTTTGGAAATCTGCAAGCCCTTGGACTGCCGGCCATTGCCGGCAACGTGGTGCTGATCTGGGGGCTGACCACTGTCCTTTTTGCCGTTACCCTGCGCCCTGTGCTGGCTGCAGTCCTCGCCAATCTTTCCGCCTTGATTTTAGGGCTTGTCAATCACTATCTCCTTATTTTCCGCGGCACAGTGCTGCTTCCATTCGATATTCTGGGCGCCGCCACCGCCGCACAGGTTGTTTCCGGCTACACCTTCGAGGTCGATATTGGTGTAACCTGCGCCGTTTTGATCACCGCCGCCTCCTTGTGCATGCTGGCGCTGGACCACCCGTTTTTGCCCCCTGGGCCGGGTGCTTTCGGCCGGAAATGGCGGCTGCCGCTTCGCATTGCAGCGCTGGGGATGGGCCTTGTTATGACGGCTGCCCCCATCCGCGCTCCGCAGCGGTTCGGCGCACAACTGGATCAATTCCGTCAGCCTTTGGCATCCCGCCTGCAAAACGGCTTCCTGCTCAACTTTTCCATCAATGTTCCGCTTTTGGCACATCACGCGCCGGACGGTTACGATGCTGCAAACCTGACCGGCTATCTGCCTGCCCAAACAGCCGCCAGCCCCGCCGACAATGCCGCACAAACGGCCCGCCAGCTGCCCAACCTGCTTTTTGTAATGAACGAAAGCTTCTGCGATCCACGCACTTTGTTTACTGTGAACGAAAGCGAAGCCGTTTTGCTTCCCGGTCTGGATGCGCTTAAAACCAATCCCGCCGCTCAGGTCGGGCAATTAGGTATTTCGATTTTTGGCGGTGGAACCAGCTGCACCGAGTATGAAATGCTGACCGGCTTTGCTATACGCAACGACTCGGCCAACTACGCCCCCTATATGACCTACTTCAACCGAAACACCCCCACGTTGGCATGGTATCTGCGCGGGCTGGGGTATGAAACCGCAGGCCTGCATCTGGCCAGCAGCCGAAACTGGTATCGGGATGAAGCGTATCCCGCAGCCGGGCTGAACCGATTGATTTTCCAAAACGAGATCACCGCCCAAGTGACCGATAGCGCCGGCATTTTGACTGACTGCCCCGCCAATGCAGCGGATATCCCCTCATCCTTCCCCAGTGACCGCACCAATTACCTGTTGCTGATGGAGATGATGCGGCAAACCGAGGCCCCACTGTTCACTCTGAATGTAACGATACAAAATCACGGTGGATACCGGGATGAAGAGCTTGTTTTTGACCCGGCCGCAGATCCATGGTGCCACTATCTGACCCTTTTGCACAGCAGCGACGCCCAGCTGACCGAATTTTTACAGGCTTTGCAGAACTTTGAAGAGCCCACCGTCGTTGTGTTTTTCGGCGACCACTGGAGTTATTACGACGACACCCGTCTGGCACAAATCGGGTTGGACGTCAATGCACTGACTGCGGAACAGCAGGCCGCGTATCGCTCGACCCCATATGTGGTATGGTCCAACTGCGGCTATGACTTTTCTCAGCTGCCACAGCAAACCTCGGCCTGTTATCTGGGTGCACAGGTACTGCATCAGCTGGGGTTCGAACTGACCCCCTGGCAGCAATTCCTGGTGGACGGCGCCGCACGTTATCCGCTGTACACTTATTATTTGGCACCGGATAACGGCACCCCTGCAGCATGGGAAGAATATGTATACCAGTACCAATGCCTGCAGTACAACGCACTAAACGACCCTGTTCATTATGCATTCGAACTGTTCGGTCATCTGTCCCAATAATTCTTCTAAATAGATAAAAGCCCCCTGCCTTGCGGCAGAGGGCACTGTTGTATCAGTCGATTTCGACCAGGACCTTTTCATCCACACGCACAGCGGCAGCACGCATAACCACACGAATGGCCTTTGCAATGCGGCCCTGCTTGCCGATGACACGGCCCATGTCGCCCTCTGCCACCGACAGGTGGTAGACGACGGTGCCGTCCTCGCGGGGGGCGTCCACCGTTACGGTAACGGCGTCCTTATCCTCTACAAGGCCCCGGGCAACTGCCAGCAGCAATTCCTGCATCAGTCGAACCCCCTATTACAGAATGTTGGACTTCTTCAGCAGAACACGCACAGTGTCGGTGGGCTGGGCGCCGTTGGCGATCCACTGCTTGGCCTTCTCGCCGTCAATGCTGATGACGCTGGGCTCCTTGGTGGGATCATAGGTGCCGATCTCCTCAATGAAACGACCATCGCGGGGGAAACGGCTGTCAGCAACAACAACACGGTAGAAGGGAGCCTTCTTAGCGCCCATGCGGCGCAGTCTGATCTTAACTGCCATAATAATATACCTCCAAAATTTGTAAGTTTACGGCCCTTGTGGGCAAATTGTATTGTACAAACCCGGGCCGCAAACGGCTTGTGGGTCATACCAAAATGAGGGATGGATTACCGCAGGCCACGGAATGCGTTGCGGTTGCCCATCATGCCGCCCATGCGGCGGGCAAAGCCTTTGGGGCTTTTTTTCATTTCCTTCATCATCTTCTGCATCATTTCAAACTGCTTGAGCAGCTTGTTCACGTCAGCCACGGTGGTGCCGCTGCCGGCCGCGATGCGGCGCTTGCGCTTGGGGTTGATGATGGAGGGGTTGGCGCGCTCGGCCGGGGTCATGGAATAGATGATGGCCTCGGTGCGGTCGATCGCCTTTTCATCCAACTGCGAGGGATCGATCTTTCCGCCGCCGGGCATCATGCCCAGCATGGCAGACATGCCGCCCATCTTGCGGATCTGCGCAAACTGGTCCAGCATATCGTTCATATCGAACTTGTTTTCCAGCATGCGGCGGGCGGTTTCCTCGGCGGCCTTTTCGTCGATGGTATCCTGCGCCTTTTCAATCAGGCTGAGCACATCGCCCATGCCCAGAATACGGCCGGCCATGCGGGCCGGATGGAACACTTCCAGATCGTCCAGCTTTTCGCCCACGCCCTGGAACTTGATGGGCTTGCCGGTAACGGCCAGCACCGAAAGGGCTGCACCGCCGCGGGTATCGCCGTCGGTTTTGGTCAGGATAATGCCATCAATGCCAACCGTTTCATTGAAGGTTTTGGCAACGTTGACCGCGTCCTGACCGGCCATGGCGTCCACCACCAGCAGGGTCTCATCCACGGTGACCGCGTTTTTCACGTCCACCAGTTCCTGCATCATGAACTCGTCGATCTGCAGACGGCCGGCGGTATCCACCAGAATCACATCGTGGCCGTGATCCTTTGCATGGCTCAGAGCCTTTTTCACGATGGTGACAGGTTTTTCCTTGCCCAGTTCGAACACCGGCACACCGGCCTGCCCGCCCACGACCTTCAACTGGTCGATGGCAGCGGGACGGTAGATGTCACAGGCCACCAGCAGCGGGCGGCGCCCCTGCTTGGCAAAATACTTTGCCAGTTTGGCAGCGTGGGCGGTTTTACCGTTGCCCTGCAGACCGCACAGCATAATGACCGTCTGGCCTTTGTTGTGAATGTGCAGCTTGGCCGCTTCGTCGCCGCCCATCAGCGCGGTCAACTCTTCGTTGACGATCTTGACCACCTGCTGGGCCGGGGTAAGGCTTTCCATAACCTCCTGCCCCATGGCGCGTTCCGACACCTTGGCGCAGAAGTCCTTGGCAACCTTGTAGTTGACGTCGGCTTCCAGCAGGGCCATGCGCACTTCACGCATGGCGGCCTTGATATCCGCCTCGGTCAGCTTGCCGTGTCCGCGCAGCTTTTTGAATACGCCCGCAAGGCGGTCAGACAGAGATTCAAATGCCATATTCTGTTGGCCCTCCTTGTTGGGATGGTATCACGCCAGATCGTCGGCGTCACTCATGGCGGCAACAGCCTCCAGCAGCTGGGTCAGCACCCGGTTCACCTCGGTCACACTCAGGCCGCCGTAGCTGCTGGAATTGGCAAACTTTGCCTTGCGCAGCACCTGCTCCATTTCGGCCAGACGGGCCTGCATTTTGCGGTAGCGTGCGGCAAACCCCACCTTTTCCTCCAGCTCCAGCAGGGTGGCTTCGCCATGCTTGATGGCGTCGCGCACACCCTGACGGGTGATGCCGAAGTTTTCGCCGATCTCGCTGAGCGAGAGGTCGTCGTTATAATACTGTTCCATCACTTCGCGCTGCTTCTGGGTCAGCACTTCGCCGTAAAAATCCAGCAGATAACTGATCTCAAGGTTTTTTGCCATGAAAAGTGCCTCCTTTATATCGGCGCGAAGCCGTTACGTAAAGCGTTTTTGCTTTACGAATTGGATTATACCATCTGTAAAGCAAAAAGTCAAGAGGGAATTGGTGATTTTAACAGAAAATTTCATTGGATTTTTGTAAAAACAGCCACACAGTATTTTACCTTGACGCGCTGCGGTATTTGGGGTACAGTTAATGGTAGAAAGCGGCGTTTTTCCGCCCTTTTCGCCATATCTGCACCAAAAGGGAGGCTACCCGTATGGCAGCTGCCATTGCCAAAAGCTATTATCACACTCTGCTGCAGTGCCCCATTGTGGAACTGAACGGTTATGTTCGCGCCCACCAGCTGCCCGGGCGGCTGTATGCCTATCTGGATTTCGGTGGAGCCACCGGCAGCGCTAAGGACGGCCTTGCCACCTGCATGCTGGCCATGGCAGCCCAAAGCGGCGTACTGAAACCGGGGCAAACCGTGATCGAAGCGGCGGCGGGCACCTTTGCCACTGCTCTGACGCTGGCGGCACGCACAGCGGGGCATCCCGTGGTGCTGGCCGTGTCGGAAAGTCTGTCGCCCCAGCGGCAGGCCGAACTGAAAAAACTGGGCGCAAAGCTGGAATTTTCAGGTGCACTGTACGGCCGTACCGGCACCGAAAAGCTGGCCCGCCAGCTGGCACAGAAGCTGGACGGCTATTACGTCAACTACTTTGCCAACGACCTGAACCCCGAATATCACCGCCGGGTAACCGGCCCCGCCATTGTAAAAGCCATCGCACGCGAGACCGGGCCTTCGCTGGTGGATGCCGTGGTGGTGGGTGTGGGCAGCGGCGGCACCATTACCGGTGTGGGTGAAACGGTGCGTGCCTGGACCAACGATGTGCGCATTGTAGCGGTAGAGCCTTACGAAAGTCAGGCCATTGGCGGCGGCTTTATCGGCAAGCATAAGATCCCCGGCATCGGCGCCGGCTTTGTACCCGAAAACTATAACCCCCATGTGGTAGACCGTGTGGCCGCCGTGACCAGCGCCGACGCGGCCCGTGCCGCCTATGATGTGCTGCGCTGGGACGCCATCCCCGCCGGGGTAAGTGCCGGCGCATCCCTTGCCGCCGCCGCACAGCTGCTGCGCAGCGGCGCCAGCAAAGCCGCCCTGTGCGTGTTCAGCGGGCGGCAGACCGCCGAGTAAAAAGGCCTTGTTTCGCCGCCGGTTTTGTGGTATACTGTTTGGGCTGTATCGGCATACTGCCCAGTAGCCAAGTGGTAAGGCACGGGACTTTGACTCCTGCATGCGTCGGTTCGAATCCGGCCTGGGCAACCAAATGCGACAGACCTTGTGCAAGGCCTGTCGCTTTTTATTTTGTCCACCGCACAGAAATCGCTTCCTTTTTCCTTGTTCGCAGCCCGCATGTGTGCTATTCTTGTGTTGTAATTTTTTTGGCAGGAGGCCTGTATATGAAATACGACGTGATCATTATCGGCGCAGGGCCGGGCGGTATCTTTTCGGCCTATGAGCTTGTTCGGCTGCAGCCCGGGCTGAAGGTGGCGGTGTTCGAGGCCGGCCATCCGCTGGAAAAACGCCACTGCCCCATTGACGGCGACAAAATCAAAACCTGCATTGGCTGCAAAAGCTGCAGCATCATGAGCGGTTTTGGCGGCGCAGGCGCTTTTTCGGACGGCAAATACAACATCACCAATGATTTTGGCGGCACCCTGTACGAATACATTGGCAAAAAGCGTGCGCTGGAACTGATGCGATATGTGGACGAGATCAACATGCAGTACGGCGGCGAAGGCACCAAACTGTATTCCACCGCCGGCACCCAGTTCAAAAAGCTGTGCATCCAGCACGATCTGCACCTGCTGGATGCCTCAGTGCGGCATTTGGGCACCGACATCAATTATGTGGTGCTGCAGAATCTGTACGACCATCTGAAAAACAAGGTCGACTTCTTCTTTGACACCCCGGTGGATACCGTGACCGCCGAAGAGGGCGGCTATCGGGTACACTGCGCCGGACAGGAATACAGCTGCAAAGACTGCGTGATCTCGGTGGGACGCATCGGCAGCAAGTGGATGGAACGGGTCTGCCGCGAGCTGGCCATCCCCACCAAGTCCAACCGGGTGGACATTGGCGTGCGCGTTGAATTGCCCGCCGAGGTATTTGCCCACCTGACCGACGAGCTGTACGAAAGCAAGATCGTATACCGCACCGAAAAATACGGCGACCGGGTACGCACCTTCTGCATGAATCCCAAGGGTGCCGTGGTCAACGAAAACACCAACGGCATTATCACGGTGAACGGCCACAGCTACGAGGACCCCGCCCGCCAGACCGAGAACACCAACTTTGCCCTGCTGGTGGCCAAGCATTTTTCGGAGCCTTTCAAGGATTCGAACGGTTACGGCGAAAGCATTGCCCGACTGAGCAACATGCTGGGCGGCGGTGTGATCGTGCAGCGGTTCGGCGACTTGATCCGGGGCCGCCGCTCGACCCCCAACCGAATGGAAGAATCCTTTGTAACCCCCACCCTCAATGCCACCCCGGGTGATCTGAGCCTGGTACTGCCCAAGCGTATTCTGGACGGCATCATCGAGATGATTTATGCGCTGGATAAAGTAGCTCCCGGCACCGCCAACGACGACACCCTGCTGTACGGCGTGGAGGTTAAGTTCTACAACATGGAAGTGGAAGTGAACGACCGGCTGCAGACCCGATACGAAGGATTGTATATTATCGGCGACGGCAGTGGTATTACCCATTCGCTGAGCCACGCGTCGGCCAGCGGCGTGCATGTAGCCCGCGACATTGTGCAAAAACAATAACTCTTATCAGCCCTTCTCCTCCCGGGCCGACCGAACCGGTCGGCCCGGGAGATTTGTTTTTGCCTTATTCCCGATAGAACTGCCAACAAAATTGCCGTGTCTGCTGCAAAACGGCAAAGAAACAGCAAAGAAACTATTGACCTGGAGTCCGAAATACGTAATAATTAACAAGTACGCATTTTTTACCAAATCTTAATCAGGAGGAATCACACCATGCTTATTCCCGTTCTGCTGTTTGCGGTTGGTCTTGTGCTGCTGATCAAGGGCGGTGACTGGTTTGTGGACGGTGCCACCGGCATTGCCCGCCGCTTCAAGCTGCCCGACATCATCGTGGGCGCCACTGTGGTATCCATTGGCACCACCCTGCCCGAAGTGATGGTTTCGGCCACCGGCGCCCTGGGCGGCCAGGGTTCGATGGCTTACGGCAACGCCATTGGCTCCATCATCTGCAACACCGCACTGATCGCCGCCATTTCGGTGGCTGTCAACCCCGGCCCGGTCAACACCAAGACCATGAAGATGCCGGTTATGTTCTTCTTCGGCTCGGCTGCCCTGTACTGTGTGGCCGCCTATCTGATGGGCACCTTCACCCGCCCGCTGGGTCTGCTGCTGCTGGCCATTTTTGTGGTGTACATGGTCATCACCGTGCGTCAGGGCCTGAAGAACCCCGATGCGGTTGAGGGTGAAGAAGAGGAAGAAGAAACCAAGGAAAAGCCCCTGTGGCAAGAGCTGGTGCTGCTGATTGGCGGCGCCGCCGTGATCGCCGTGGGCGCCGACCTGCTGGTTGACAACGGCACCATTATCGCCCAGACCCTGGGTGTGCCCGAAACCGTGATCGCCCTGACCTTTGTTGCTCTGGGCACCAGCCTGCCCGAGCTGGTAACCACCATCACCAGCCTGAAGAAGGGCCACGCCTCGCTGGGCATTGGCAACGTGATCGGCGCCAACATTTTCAATCTGGTGCTGGTTTCGGGCATTTCGGTGGCATTGGCTCCCTTCGATGTTCCGGTGGGCAACACCCTGTTCGGCATCAACTCGTCGCTGGTGCTGGATATGCCCCTGATGGTGATCGTGATGCTGCTGCTGACCATGCCTGCGCTGGCCACCAAAAAGCTGCACCGCTGGCAGGGCATTACCCTGCTGTGCATCTACGCAGCCTTCTGCCTGTTCCAGTTCTGCCTGTAAGCTAACAACCGCAAAACCCGCCCCGGCCAAACGGCCGGGGCGGGTTCTTTTTTATCGCATTTAATGTATGAAAAGAAAAAGCACCCAGCTTTTTTCAAAACTGAGTGCTTGGTGGGGTGCCCAGAGGGAGTCGATGCATCTTTGCTTCGCAAAGCTGCAGGCCCTTGGGCACAGCCCTGCGGGCCATAACGCCTGAAAACGCCCCACCGGGGCGTTTCCTGTTCGGCGTTCACCTTGCCAGGTTCGACTCCCTCCAGATTCGTATTTATGCATCAACAAAAAATAAAAGCTCTTGACCTCTTTCGAAGCCAAGAGCTTAGTGGGGTGCCCAGAGGGAGTCGAACCCTCGGCCTCCAGAGCCACAATCTGGCGCGCTAACCAACTGCGCCATGGGCACCATACAAACACGCCCGAAGGGACTCGAACCCCCGGCCCACTGCTTAGAAGGCAGTTGCTCTATCCACCTGAGCTACGGGCGCATGAAATTCGTCCACATAGGACACATTGCGAAGAATATTATACCCCGACGAAGGGGGCATGTCAAGCTTTTTTTACAAAAAATCCAAGCCAGTCTCTACATCCACAAAAAACCTGCGGCACATCCCATACTGCCCAGCAGAACCCCTGCCAAAACGTCCCGCACATGATGCACCCCTGCCAAAACACGAGTAACACACACTGCAGCCGCAGCAAGCATAAAAATCAAACCCGCTGCCGGGTGCACCATCCAGCCCACCACCGCAATCACACCGGCGCTTAAGCAATGCCGGCTGGGAAACGACTTCCCCCGTGTTGCTTTGCTCACCAGAGGAACAAATCCCGGCTGCTCGTAAGGGCGCGGGGCGTTGATCCAACGGCGCATTACGGAGCCGGCAGCAAACACCGCCGCCGGAACCACGACGCAGCGGATCAACTGCCAAAAAGCTGCGCTATCCCGCTCCGTCTGCAGCCAGTTGATTGCCAGCAGTAAAATCAACAGCACGTAACCACCCGCCACTGCCAGCGGCAGACCCTTGGTCAACAAGGTCAGTGCCCTGTATGCTGCCGGACGGGCACTAAACCAATCATATATTTTTTTATACTGTTGTGCGGTCATTGCTCTGCCCTCGTTTTCACACAATAAAACCCTGCGGCCGCTTCAAAAACAGGTGTCCAGATAGTCCTCCACATCAAAGGGCTCGGGGGTCGAATCCTTGCGCAGATACAGCGGATGGTGGGGGTGCCCTTTTTTGCTGCGCTTGCCAAAGGTAACCCACGGAATCTCCTTTGCGCGGGTCAAAGCCACCATATCCCGCATCAGGCCGGGCAGATAGTCCCGCTTTTCGATCAAGGTGCCCCAAGCCGCCCACATGGTGGGTTCGGTTTCGTTCAGCACCGCCTGCAGCCAGCGCAGATTTTCTAGGTGCAGGGTAAGGTCGGGGGTTTTGTGCATATCATTGGGATCGGTGGCCCTCTGAGGATACACATTAAACATGATCCAGCTGTCAAAGCCGTTGGCCGCAGCCAGCCGCTCGACGCTTTTCAGGGTAGGGTCCAGTGCGCCGGGCTGCGCGGTGGAGGGGTTGATGCCGATGCAGACCAGCGGCTTTTTGCCTACACGGCCCAGCACATAGCGGTAGGGCTGATAGGTGTTGGGTTCGTAATACCAGATGCCGCCGGGGTATTCGCCCGCCTGCAGGCGGGGCAGCTCGGTTACAGGGTTCATAGCAGAACCTGCCTTTCCTTTTGTATCCTCTTTATGGTAACGGAAAAAGCCGCTAAAATCAACCGCCGTTCTGCCGCTGCCGGTGAAATTTGACGCAAAATATGAATTGCAGATTTCCCCGCCGCAAAAATGTGGTATACTGGGCAAAACCCATTCGCAACAAGGAGGGCAGGCAGAAGATGTCTTTCACCTTATACATGCAGGCACAGCGTGCCGGCCAAAAGGAGTACCGCGCCCGCACCGCGCAGGGGCAAACGCCCTATCTGGCTGTGCTGGACGATATTTTGCAGGGCGATACCATCATCACACAGGAACGGCTGGGGCTGGTGGACATTCCGCTGGACAGCATCGTGGGCACCAAAACCCGCGGCCGCCACACCGCCTTTGCCGCCAACTTTATGCCGCTGCTGGCACCGGACACCGAATTTGCCGACAAGTGGGCCACCCTGTGTGAAGCTCATCTGCAGGAGGGCATTCAGGTGCCCATCAAAGCCTATGAGTACATGAACCGCTTTTA
>JAFULE010000245.1 GCA_017483235.1 Faecalibacterium sp.
GCCAAGGGCGAAACCTTTGACAAGGTGCTGGGGCTGGAACTGGGCGCCGACGACTATGTGGTCAAGCCCTTTGACACCAAAGAGGTGGTGGCCCGCATCAAAGCGGTGCTGCGCCGCTGTGCTGCCGGCGCTGTGCAGATCGAGTCGGACGGTGTGGTCGAGTTTGACAATCTGCGGCTGGATATGAACAGCTACGAGCTGCGGGTCAAGGGCAACGTGGTGGAAGCACCCCCCAAAGAGCTGGAGCTGCTGAACTGTCTGGCCAGCCACCCCAACCGGGTGTATACCCGCGACCAGCTGCTGGACGAGGTGTGGGGCTTTGAATACTACGGCGACAGCCGCACCATCGACGTACACGTCAAGCGCCTGCGCGAAAAGCTGGTGGGCGCTTCGGATCAGTGGGAACTGAAAACCGTCTGGGGCGTGGGCTATAAGTTCGAGGTGCGTCAGTAATGCGCAAAAGCATTTCGGTCTCCTTCTTTTCCACCGCGGCGCTGATGCTGATCGTGGGCATTGCGGTCATGGGCTTTTCCGAAATGTATCTGGTGGGGCGGTATTTTGCACAGGAAAAATACGCCACGCTGGATACGGTGCTGGATGTGGCCGATGTGGCCATCGATCGGTTGGAGCAGACCGTGCAGCAGCAGGTGGCCCTGACCACCGAGCAAAGCGACCATCTGGTGGAAAATGTAGACCTGATCAGTGATACCGCCGCTGCCGACCTGTTTTATGTTTCGGCCGACGGGCAGGTGCTGCTGGCCACCAGCGACGGCTGCCTGCAGCAGAATACTGTGTCGGCTGCGGTGCTGGATAAGGTGGCCGACAAGCAGGGCCAAAGCTACCACGCGCTGTCCAAACTGGACGGAATGTTTGCGCAGCGGCATTATGTGGCTGCCCGGCTGATGCGGAACAGCGAAGGGCTGCCCATGGGTTATCTGTTCGTTTGTACCGACAGCGCCGGCTTCAGCGAGTTTCTGGGCAACATGCTGTCCAACTTTATGCTGTCGGCCAGCCTGATGCTGCTGTGCGCCAGCATCCTTTCCATGCTGCTGACCCAGCGGCTGACCGGCCCGCTGCATAACATCAGCGAGGCGGCCAAACGGTTTGGCGGCGGCGATTTCAGCGTACGGGTCGAAGCCGACGGCGACGACGAGGTGGCCCAGCTGGCCCACAACTTCAACACCATGGCTGCCAATCTGGAGGCCATCGACTCTTCCCGCGCCCAGTTCATGGGCAACATCGCCCACGAGCTGCGCACCCCCATGACTACCATCAAGGGCTTTATCGACGGCATGCTGGACGGTACCATTCCGCCCGAGCTGCAGAACCACTACCTGCAGATCGTCTCGCAGGAGACCGGCCGTCTGGCACGGCTGGTGCAGAATATGCTGGATATTTCCAAGCTGGAAAGCGGCGAATACCGGGTGAATGCCCGGCTGTACAACATCTGGGATACCCTGACCGGCGCGGCCCTTTCGGCCGAACAGCGCATCACCGAGGCCGGCATCGAGGTGGAAGGGCTGGAGGACGCCGGCAATACGCTGGTGTATGCCGACCCCGACCTGATCCATCAGGTGGTGTATAACCTTTTGGACAATGCCATCAAGTTTACCCCCTCCGGCGGCGTGATCCGGCTGTCGGCGGTGGCGCTTGGCCCCGAGGTGGAGGTTTCGGTATGGAATTCGGGCCAGGGCATTGCCCCTGAAAACCTGCCCTTTGTGTTCGAGCGGTTTTATAAAGAGGACAAGTCCCGCGGGCTGAACGCCCGGGGCAGCGGCCTTGGGCTGCACATCTGCAAGGTGCTGGTACGGCTGGCCGGCGGCCAGATCCGGGTGGAAAGCCAGCACGGCGAGTGGTGCCGGTTTGTGTTCACCCTGCCCAGTGAGCTGCCCAACAAGAAAAATCTGGCCCAGCTGGCCGACGAAAGCGGCACCTTTGACCATATCGTGCCGCCCCGCAGCTGACCGGTTTTGCACGCTGCGACAAAAAATACAACAAAATACCGCTACAATAGCGGGGGAACTTTGCGCACTTGTAAAGAATTTGTGCAAAGGCGCCCCCGCTGTTTGCTTTTCGGGGCTGTTTGCGGTAAACTATAAACTGACTATACTATCGCCATTTGGCAGCCGGTGTGCGCCGGTGCCGGCGAGAAGGGATGTTGAACGTTTATGGCTATTGTAAGTCCTTCGATTTTGTCTGCCGATTTCTGCCATCTGGGCCCCCAGTGCCAGATGGTGCTGGATGCCGGCGCCGAGATGCTGCATTACGATGTGATGGACGGGCATTTTGTGCCCAACATCAGCTTTGGTGTGCCGGTGCTGCAAAGCCTGCATAAGGGCCTGCCCCACGCGTTTTACGACGCCCATCTGATGATCAGCCACCCGCTGCAGTATGCCGCCGCCTTTGCCAAGGCCGGTGCCACCCTGATCAATTTCCATCTGGAATGCGAGGATGACATTGCCGAAACGCTGGCCGCCATCCGTGCCGCCGGCTGCAAAACCGGTCTGACCATCAAGCCCGGCACCCCGGTACAGGCGCTGGCCCCCTGGCTGGATCAGCTGGATCTGGTGCTGGTGATGAGCGTGGAACCCGGCTTTGGCGGGCAGAAGTTCATGCCTTCGGCACTGGACAAGCTGCGCTGGCTGAAGGAAGAAAAGCAGAAAAACGGCTACACTTATCTGATCGAGGTGGACGGCGGTGTGGATGCCGTGACCGGCCCGCTGTGTGTGGAAGCCGGTGCCGAGGTGCTGGTGGCCGGCAGCGCAGTGTTTGCGGCCGCCGACCCTGTGGCCGCTGTGCAGGCCCTGAAGGCGCTGTGATCAAAGCTTTGCAACGGAGAACCAACCAATGAAACAGGTGAAAACGGAGCGTGCGGTGGAACAAACCGGCCGCTACTACCGTGATATCTGCCGCATGACTGTGCCGCTTTTGTGCATGGCCGTGTATTACTATGGCCTGCGGCCGCTGGCCATGTGTGCGGTGGCCATGCTGCTGGCCAACCTGTGCGACCGGGCGGTGTGTGTGCTGCGCCAACGCCCCTATGTAAAGGACGACTTTTCCAACGAAAGCTTTGCGCTGGTGATCGCGCTGCTGCTTCCGGCGTCCTGCCACTGGTATGTGCTGGCGGCAGCGGTGCTGGCGGGCGTGCTGATCGGCAAGGAAGTATTTGGCGGCTACGGCAGCTATCCCTTCCACCCGGCGGCGGTGGGGTACACCTTTGCGGCCATTTCCTGGCCGGGGCAGGTGTTCCGCTACCCGGCCCCCCACACCATGCTGCCGCTGGGTACGGTGGGCGATATTGTGTATACCGAGGGCATCTCCGGCACCCTGAAAAACGGCGGTCTGCCCATGACCGATACCCTTGACCTGCTGTTGGGCAACTACGCCGGCCCCATGGGGGCCACGGCGGCGCTGGTGATTTTGTCCTGTACGCTGTTTTTGCTGGTGCGGCGGGATATCCACATCGAAACCCCGCTGTGCTTTGTGCTGGTGTGCGCGCTGGTGGCCTTTTTATTCCCCCGGCAGGCCGATCTGCTGGGCACCGGCATTCTGGAAACGCTGCCACAGCGGCTGACCGTGGTGCGGTACGAGCTGCTGAGCGGTGCGGTGCTGTTTGGCGCGGTGTTTTTGCTGTGCGAGCCGTATACTACCCCCCGCAACAGCACCGGCCGCGCGGTATCTGGC
>JAFULE010000246.1 GCA_017483235.1 Faecalibacterium sp.
CCACACCTTCTACGGCAGCCTGCAGGGTTTCGTACTGGTTGCCGGCGTCGTCCTTTGCCACATAGGTGGTTTCGGCAACAGCAGCACCCTGATCGGGGTTGGGGTCAGCGCCATCGGTAGCAAACGCAGGCATGCCCATGCTGAACAGCATCGACACTACGACTGCGCCGGCCGCAATGCGCTGAAACAGTTTGCTTTTCAAATCGATTCGCATCCTTTCACACATATTCCTGTCCGGCAAATCTTCAGCCTGCCGCGCCCCGGACCCGACGCTGCAGGCTGGTCAAAGCTGTTTATCTTTTCCCATGGGAAAAGATAAGACCCCGGGGTCTTGCGCGCAGCCAAGGCTGCGTGTACCCGAGTACACTTTTTCACGATGCCAGTTTAACACTCCGGCACTGCAAATGCAAGCAATTCGGCAGATTTTGCGCAAAAGACCGCTTTTTTTGCACAAGACGTACCGCTTTGTTGGAGAAGCGATGCACTATCTTCCGGCAAAAGCACAGCGCCCCGGCACCTGATACGGTACCGGGGCGCTGTGCTCTCCTTCTTCTCTGCCTTGCGGAACAAAAAATTTGCTCCGCCGTGAAAAGTTCTTTGCGCCGCTTTCTTTCAAGAAAGCGGCTAACCACCAGCCCCTCAGTTGCTGGTGGGGTCCACCGCGTCGCGCAGGGCGTCGCCGATGAAGTTGATGGCCATCCCGATCACGATCAGCACAAGGCCGGGGGGCACCCACAGCCAGGGCTTATCGGTAAGGATGGTCAGGCTTTGGGCGCCGTTGAGCATATTGCCCAAGCTGGCCGCCGGGGGGCTGATGCCCATGCCCAGAAAGGACAGCGCCGCTTCGTCCAGAATGCTGAGCGCCGTGACGTTGGTGGCGTACACCAGCACCGGGGCGATGGTGTTGGGCAGAATTTCGCTGAACAGGATATACCGCTTGGGCATACCGGCCAGCACATTGCTTTTGACAAAGTTGGTTTCGCGCAGGCTGAGCACATTGCCGCGCACAAGGCGGGCCACGCCGGGCCAGTCGACAAAGCCCAAAATCAGGATGATGGACCACAGCCCCGGCTCGAAGATGGACGCGGCCACCAGCACCAGCAGAATATACGGGAAGCTCATGACCATGTCGGTAAAGCGCATGATGATCATGTCGGCCACGCCGCCGAAATAACCGGCGATCAGGCCCAGCACCACGCCCACCACGGTGGACACACCAGCCGCCGCCACGCCAACCAGCAGGCTGACCCGGATGCCGGCCAGCAGACGGGCCAGCACATCGCGGCCGGTCTGGTCGGTGCCCAGCCAGTGTTCGGCACTGGGGGGCTTGATGAACTGCGGGGTGATCTGGGTGGGGCCGTAGGGCAAAAACAGCGGGCCGATGAGAGCCGCCAGAATGATAACGGCCAGCACCACACCGCTGACCATGGCCAGACGATGCCGGCGGAACCGCCGCCACACCGTTTGCAGGTAGGTTTCGCTTTCGGGGATCTGGGTGCGCTTGCGGGTACGCTCGGCGGCGGCTTTGGCACGGGCCACCGCTTTGCGCTCGGCCTCGCGGGTATATTGGTTACGATTCAACATTCCGCCACCCCCTTAATCCAGCCGGATGGTGGGGTCTACCACCGCGTAGAGAATGTCGGTAAGCAGGTTGCCGATCAGCACCACCACCGCCGAAAACAGGCACACGCCCATGATCACCGGGTAGTCGCGGCTGTTGATGGCGCTCATGGTCATCAGGCCAAGGCCGGGCCAGCTGAACACCTGCTCGACCACCACCGCGCCGCCAAACAGCATGGGGATCTGCATACCCACCACCGTAACCACGGTAAGCAGGGCGTTGCGCAGCGCATGCTTGTTGGTGACCTTGAACCGGCCGATGCCTTTGGCACGGGCGGTGCGCAGGTAGTCCTTTTGCAGAATTTCCAGCATGGCGCTGCGGAAATAGCGGATGTTGTTGCCCAGCATACCAATGGCCAGCACGATGACCGGCATGACCATGTGCTGCGCCACATCCAGCGCGCCGCCGTTGGTGCCCAGAGTGGTCATGCCCGACGAAGGCAGCCAGCCCAGCTGAACGGTGAACACATAGATGAGCAGCAGCGCCAGAAAAAAGCTGGGCATGCCGCTGGACAGAAAGGACAGGCCCACCACCGCGTAGTCCCCTTTGGAGTACTGGCGGGCGGCGCTGTAGATGCCGGCGGGCAGGCTGATGAGCAGGCTGACGATCAGGCTGATACCCATCAGCAGCAGGGTGGGGCCAATGTGGTTGGCGATCATCTCACTGACCGCCTCGAAGGTTTTGTAGCTGTAGCCCAGATTGCCCTGCAGCACCTGACCCAGCCAGATGAAATACTGCACATAAACGGGTTTATCCAACCCCATCAGGATGGCGCGCTGCTCCAGCGCAGCTTCGCTGGTGCGGGCGGTCATCATCATGGCAAGGGGGCTGCCCGCCGCACTGCACAGCACATAGTCGATGACTGTGATGCCCAGCAGCACCGGCAGGGCGATCATCAGCCGTTTGAGGATATACTTTGGCATCAGACCCCCTCCTTTCGGTGTTGGATCGCCACCGGGCAGGCGGCCAGATGGGTGCTGCCCGGGGCAATGGGCACCAGCGGCGGCTGGGCCGCACGACAGGCGCCGCACGCATGGGGGCAGCGGGATGCAAACCGGCAGCCCACAGGCGGGTCGATGGCCGAGCCGATCTCACCCCGCAGCAGAATGCCCTTGCGGCCCTTGTCTTCGGGGTCGGGCACGGGGGCGGCGTCGAACAGCGCCTGCGTATAGGGATGCACCGGATTGGCAAACAGCTCATCGGCGTCGGCAATCTCGACCAGCTGGCCCAGATACATGACCGCAATGCGGTCGGACACATAGTTGACCGCCGCAAGGCCGTGGCCGATGAACAGATAGGTCAGGCCCAGCTCCTTTTGCAGATCGCAGAACAGGTTGAGGATCTGCGCCTGAATGGATACGTCCAGCGCCGATACCGGCTCGTCGCACACGATCAGCCGGGGCTCCAGACTAAGGGCGCGGGCAATGCCGATGCGCTGGCGCTGGCCGCCCGAAAATTCGTGGGGGTAACGGGTTTTGGCGCTTTTGGGCAGGCCCACCAGCTCCAGCAGGCGGTCCACCTTCTGCTCGACGTTGGCCTTGGTGGCAAGGCCGTGGTGCAGCATGGGGGCCGACAACACCTCGAAGATATGCTTGCGGGGATTCAGGGAAGAAAAACTGTCCTGAAACACCATTTGCAGTTGGGTGCGCACTCCGGCCAGTTCCCTGGCCGACATCGCATTCAGGTCGGCACCGTTGTACAGAATGCGGCCTGCGGTAGGGGTTTCCAGCCCGACGATCTGCCGGCCTACGGTGCTTTTGCCGCAGCCCGACTCGCCCACAAGGCCCAGCGTTTCGCCGGCGTTCAGGGTAAAGCTGACATCGTCCACCGCGTGCACATGACCCACCGTGTGGGTGATCAGCCCGCCCTTAACGGGGTAGTATTTTTTCAGATTTTCAACCTGCAAAAGAGGGGTGTGTTCCATTTACAGCGCCTCCTTTGCAATGTTGCAGCGGGCAAAATGGCCGCCGCCCAGATCCACCATGGGCTGGGGCTTTTCGCACACGGTGCCCGCATAGGGGCAGCGGCTGGCAAACCGGCAGCCGGTGATCTGGTGGTAATATTCCGGCACGGTGCCCTGAATGGACTCCAGTCGGCGGTCGGCCGTATCCCGCACCGAGGGCACACTGCGCAGCAGCGCCCGGGTATACGGATGGGCCGGGGTTTTGAACAGGGTTTTTACGTCGGCCTCTTCCACGATCTGGCCTGCATACATCACCAGCACCCGGTCGGCCATCTGGGCCACAAGACCGATGTCGTGGGTGATCAGCAGAATGCTCATGCCGTTTTCGCGCTGCAGTTCTTTGAGCAGGGCCATGATCTGAGCCTGAATGGTCACATCCAGTGCGGTGGTGGGCTCGTCGGCGATCAGCAGGCGGGGCTGGCAGGCAAGAGCCATAGCGATCATCACGCGCTGGCGCTGGCCGCCCGACAGGGTCTGGGGATATTTTTTCATGGCGGCTTCGGGGTCGGGCAGACCCACCTTGCGCAGCAGTTCAACAGCGCGGGCCCGAGCGGCAGCCTTATCCAGCGGCAGATGGGCGCGGATGCTTTCCACCAGCTGATTGCCGATGGTAAACACCGGGTTCAGGCTGGACAGCGCGTCCTGAAAGATCATGCTCAGCCGGTTGCCGCGGATCTTATCTAGTTCTTCTTCCGACAGGGTCAGCAGATCCTGCCCTTCAAACCACACCTCGCCGTCGGTCACATAACCGTTGCGGGCCAGCAACCGCAGCATGGACAGGCTGGACACACTTTTGCCGCAGCCCGATTCGCCCACGATACACACCGTTTCGCCGGGGTTGATGGTATAGCTGATGTGGTCCACCACGGCGTTTGCGCCAAAGTCGCCCACAAAGGTGGTTTCGAGGTTTTTAACCTCCAGTAAATGCTTCAATTCCCGCCTGCTCCTCCGCGCCGCCGGGTTGTTGGCGGCTGTTTGAATGTGACAGAAAGACGGCGTGACCACGCCTTTTGGCAAAGGCGCGTCACACCGCCGCGATCACGGATCGTTTGCTTATGCGTTGATGGTCCACTCGTGCACGTTGTTCAGGGTACCGTACATGGTGGCCTTGGCGCCCGACACCCGCTTGGTCACCGCGCCCAGAGGGCCGTTGGCATACAGGTTGATGAAGGGCACGTTCTTCTGCACATCCTGATCGATGGCATACAATTTCTCGGCATAAACGGCACTGTCGTTGGTGGCCCAGATGTCGTTCAGGCCGTTTTCGATGATGTCGTTCCAGTAGAAGCACCAGTAGGCCAGCACCCACTGCACGTCGATGGAGGGATCCACCGGGGGATAGGTGTACTGCACACCGTACATATCGCCTTCGCCGTTGATGCACATGTTCATCAGGGTGGCCAGATCCACCGGCACCAGCTTGACATTGATGCCGATTGCCTGCCAGTAGCTCTGGGCCACGGTAGCGGCGTTGATCAGAACCTCCTCGCCGCTGTTCAGGTACAGGCTGTACTCCTTGGTGGAATCCCAGCCCTTATCCTTGGCAGCCTGCACCAGCGCAGCTGCCTGCGCCGCGTCGAACTTGACCGGCTGCAGGCCCTTGTAGTAGGGGCCGTCGGGCACAGCAAAGCCGTCGCAGATGGTGCCGTTGCCGCCCAGCAGGCCGTCGATGATGGTCTGGCGATCCAGACCGGCCAACAGAGCCTGACGGATCTCCACCTCAGGGATGGCATTGCAGTTGATGAACAGGCTTTCCACCGCGTAGGCAGCGCCGTACTCTGCATCCACATTGGGCAGTGCCAGCACCGCCTCGTAGTCAGCCTGATTGATGGTGCCCAGCAGCGGGGGCACCACATCGATCTCTTCGGTCTGCAGGCCGCTCAGCAGCTGGGCGCCGGCCACGATCTTGATGTTCAGCTTGGCAATGGCGGGCGCGCCCTTCCAGTACTTCTCGTTGGCCTCAAAGCTGGCGTAGTGGTTGTAATCCACATCCACACAGCGGTACGGACCGGACACGACGGTGGGCTTTTTGAACCAGTCGTAAGCGGCCAGCTCTTCCTCGGGAACATCCTTCAGAACATGCTGGGGCACCGTATAGATGTACTGGGCGTAGCTGTTCAGGAAGGTGACCATATTCATGTTGCTTTTGAAGGTGAAGGTGCAGGTTTTTTCGTCCACAACCTTCACGCCTTCCACCTCGGCCACACCCTCGTCGCGGTGGCCGCTGTCGTTGGTGCCGGCCAGAGCGCTCAGGATCATGGTGGTGTTGCCCAGCTTGGCGCTGGTCAGGCAGTTCATGGTAAACTTCAGGTCGTCCGCAGTGATGGGGGTGCCGTCGCTCCACTTGGCATCCTTATGGATGCGGATGGTGTAGGTCAGGCTGTCCTCGGTGGTGATACTTTCGACCAGAATATTTTCAAACTCGGCATTTTCGTCCAGAGCCACCAGCGGGTTGAACTGCAGGGTGGCGCCGTACACATTCACCCAGGTGGCGTCCACCATCAGGGGGTTCAGGGTGGCCAGCACACCGGTGGAACCAATGTTGACGATCTGCTCGTTGGCCGCGCTGCCGCCCTGAGCGGTACTGCCGGACGAACCGCCGCAGCCGGTCAGCAGACCTGCCGCAGCCGAAACCGCAGCAGCAATGCCGGTAACCTTCAAAAAGTTGCGCCGGGTGATCTTTTTCATAAGTTGTCACTCCTTTATATCAAAGCAAAACTGTACGAATGGGCGGCGGTTCCCATGCTGTTTTTCAGCGCGCCGTCGTACTTTCCCCTCTATATGAAAGTACCCCATCGTAAACAGAATAAGTATATAAAAAAGCGGGAGTTCTGTCAATTCCTTCCCCTGCTTCTTTTCGTTAAAGTGAGCCGCAGCCGAGCAGATGTTTCTTTATCGCTTTAAAACAATAAATTTTTTCATGTCCGGATCCGCCCTTTTCCCTTGCATCCCCCTATGGGATGGGGTATAATTGGTGTACTTTCCCCACCATTCGGCAGCATCTGCCACGGGGCTGTTACTTTATTACAGAACGGAGCAACGGAAAGATGGCTGTACCACTGAGTTTTCAGATCTCGGAATTTGACTGCGGGCCTGTCAGTCTGTTGAATGCCCTGAGCAAGCTGTTTGACCGCAAGCTGATCCAGCCCTGTATGATCAAGGCGATCTACAGCTACACGCTGGACAACTGCGATGCCTACCGTCACCCCGGCCAGAAGGGCACCAGTGCGGCCGCACTGCGGTTTATCGGCGAATGGTTCAACAATTACGGGGCCCAGTGCCACTTCCCCATCCACTGCGTCAGCCTTGCACCGGAAGATATCCGCTTTGAACCGGGCAGCCCGCTGAACATTGCCATCGAGCAGGGTGCTGTTGCGGTGGTGCGCTGTATTCTGGATGTGGGCCATTATGTGCTGATTACCGGCATTGAGGAAGACCACGCCCTGTTGTGGGACCCCTATTACTTAAAAAAGAAGATCCGCCGCAAGGGCGTAGAGATTGTGAAGGACCGCCCCAGCGAGTGCAACCGCCGGGTCAGCTTTGCCCGGATGAACGGCGAGGGGCGTGCCCCCTATAATTTTGGCCCGGTTGAGCTGCGGGAATGCCTGCTGATCTGGAATACCGACGGCATGGTACAGGGCGAACCGCCGCTCGTACTGGAAGCCCCCATTGACGACCATCATATCTGAACTGCCTAAGATAAAACACCCGGTCAGTCCGGGAAATCTGTGACCACCATCCAAAAACAAAAAGAAAGAACCGCCGCGAAGCTTGAGGTGCCCCCTGTCAAGTAGACAGTCAAAAAAGAAAATCTTCGGTTGGTATTCCCTCCCTGCTGCGCAGCAGGGAGGGAATTTCTTATGCAGCATAGGCAAAATGAAATTCTATTGGTGTCATGCAGCGAAGCCGCTTC
>JAFULE010000002.1 GCA_017483235.1 Faecalibacterium sp.
CAAGTACCTGCTGGGCACCTCCTTTGCCCGTCCCATTATTGCAAAGCGGATCGTTGAAATTGCCAAGGCCGAGGGTGCGGACGCCATCTGCCACGGCTGCACCGGCAAGGGCAACGATCAGGTGCGTTTCGAGCTGACCCTCAAGGCCTTCTGCCCCGACATTGCCATCATTGCCCCCTGGCGTGAGTGGGATATCAAGAGCCGCGACGAAGAGATCGCCTACGCCGAGGCCCACAACATCCCCCTGAAGATCACCCGCGAGACCAACTACTCCAAGGATAAGAACCTGTGGCACCTGAGCCACGAGGGCCTGGATCTGGAAAACCCCGCCAACGAGCCGCTGTACGGCAAGGACGGCTTCCTGGAGCTGGGTGTCAGCCCCGAGCAGGCCCCCGATGTGCCCACCTATGTGACCATCCACTTTGAAAAGGGCGTGCCCACCGCCGTCGACGGCAAGGAGATGGGCGCTGTGGAACTGGTCGAGACCCTGAACGCCGTGGGCGGCGCCAACGGCATCGGCCTGCTGGACGTGGTCGAAAACCGTCTGGTGGGCATGAAGAGCCGCGGCGTGTACGAAACCCCGGGCGGCGCCATCCTGTACAAGGCGCTGAACGTGCTGGAGACCATCACTCTGGACAAAGAGTCTGCCCACTTCAAGGCCCAGCTGGCCCAGAAGTACGCCGATCTGGTGTACAACGGCCAGTGGTTCACCCCCCTGCGCGAGGCGCTGGACGCCTTTGCCGACAGCCTGATGCAGACCGTGACCGGTGATGTGAAGCTGAAGCTGTACAAGGGCAACATGATCAACGCCGGCGTTACCAGCCCGTTCACCCTGTACGACGAGCAGACCGCCTCCTTCGGCGAGGACGAAGATTACAACCAGGCCGATTCCGCCGGCTTCATCAACCTGTTCGGCCTGTCCATCAAGACCCGCGCCAAGCTGAGCAAGAACTGGCCGGAGGTTTAAGGCTGATTGCGGCGTTACCAGCCGCGAAGTGGGGCCTCCCTCGGGGAGCTTCCCCTCAAAATGGCAGAGGGCTTTCAGCCCCTCCCCGAATCATTTTTCGGGGAACACCCGCTCGGTCGGCGGGTGCAGCTACACCATTTACCCCCTGTGTGTGTCAACACTTCGCGCAGGGTAACCCCTCGCAATCCCGGCCCAATACGGGCCGCGGCTGCCGCCACGGGAATTTCCCGCGGCGGTTTTGCCGCTTTTATAAGGGGGCATTCGGGCGCCGTTTTGGCCCGTTTTCTGCCCCAAAACCTGCGTTTTAAGGAGATTTCTCTATGGCTGAACAGCTTTGGAAGGGCCGTTTTTCAAAGGCGGTCGATTCCCGCGTCAACGATTTCAACTCCTCCATCCGGTTCGACCAGCGCATGATCGCGCAGGATATGCGCGGCAGCGGCGTGCACGCCGCCATGCTGGCCCGGCAGGGCATCATCTCAAACGCCGATGCCGAGGCCATTCTGGAAGGCCTTGCCTCCATTTCAGACGATCTGGCCAGCGGCAAACTGGCCATTGACCCCGCCGCCGAGGATGTACATACCTTTGTCGAGCAGACCCTTACCGCCCGCATCGGCGACGCGGGCAAGCGGCTGCACACCGGCCGCAGCCGCAACGATCAGGTGGCGCTGGACATCCGCCTGACCCTGCGGGACGAAAGCCTTGCCCTGCAGGCCCAGATCGTGGAGCTGGTGAAGGTGCTGTGCAGACAGGCGGGCGAAAACACCGCCAGCGTCATGCCCGGCTACACCCACCTGCAGCGGGCCCAGCCCATCACCTTTGGTCACGCCCTGATGGCCTATGCGTGGATGCTGCTGCGCGATCTGGAGCGTCTGGCCGACGCCACCCGCCGCATGGACAGCCAGTGCCCGCTGGGCAGCGGCGCGCTGGCCGGCACCACCTACCCGCTGGACCGCGGTTTTACCGCCGAAATGCTGGGCTTTGCCGCCCCCTGCCCCAACAGTCTGGACGGTGTGTCCGACCGTGACTTCTGCATCGAGCTGGCGTCCGCCATCTCGATCTGCATGATGCATCTTTCCCGCCTGTCGGAAGAGATCATCCTCTGGTGCAGCTGGGAGTTCAAGTTCATCGAGCTGGACGACGCCTTTACCACCGGCTCGTCCATTATGCCCCAGAAGAAAAACCCAGACGTCACCGAACTGATCCGCGGCAAAACCGGCCGCGTGTACGGCGATCTGAACACCCTGCTGGTGATGATGAAGGGCCTGCCCCTTGCCTACAACAAGGATATGCAGGAGGATAAAGAGGCCATCTTTGACGCAGTGGATACCCTGTCGCTCTGCCTGCGCACCGTCACCCCCATGCTGGACACCATGAAGGCCCTGCCCGCCAACATGCGGGCCGCCGCCGCCAAGGGCTTTATCAACGCCACCGACTGCGCCGACTACCTGACCAAAAAGGGCATGCCCTTCCGCGATGCCTACAAGCTGACCGGCCAGATGGTGTCGGACTGCATTGCCGCAAACAAGGTGCTGGAGGACCTGACCGTTGCCGAGTTCAAGGCCTACAGCGATCTGTTCGAAGCCGATGTGCTGGCCGCCATCGATCTGGTCAACTGCTGCGAGGGCCGCAGCAGCTACGGCGGCCCCACCGCCGCCAGCGTGCGCAGCCAGATCCAGCAGGCGCTGGCCGCCGCCAAAGAATGGGAGGACGCCCATGCCGAAGTATAAGGTATTCATCGACGGCTCGGCCGGCACCACCGGCCTGCGCATCCACGAACGTCTGGCCGGCCCCGCCTTTGCCGACAAGATCGAGCTGCTGACCATCTCGGCCGAGGGCCGCAAGGATGTCAATGAGCGCGCCAAGGTCATCAACAGCGCCGACCTTGCCTTTCTCTGCCTGCCGGATGCGGCCAGCAAAGAGGTCATGCCGCTGGTAAGCGAAAAGGTCAAAATTCTCGACACCTCCACCGCCTTCCGCACCGCGCCGGGTTGGACCTACGGCTTCCCCGAACTGCGCGGCCAGCGCGAAGCGCTGAAAACCGCCAACCGTGTGGCGGTGCCCGGCTGCCACGCCAGCGGATTTATCGCACTGGTTCGCCCCCTGATCGAGCTGGGCCTTGCCCCGGCCGATTACCCCTTTACCTGCCACAGCCTCACCGGCTATTCGGGCGGCGGCAAAAAGATGATCGCCGAATACGAGGATGACGAGCTGCCGCTGGGCTACGACGCCCCCCGCGCCTATGGCCTGACCTTGCACCACAAGCACCTGCCCGAAATGCAGGCGGTCACCGGCATCAGCGCAGCGCCCATCTTCTGCCCCATTGTGGACGATTACTATTCCGGCATGGAGGTTACCGTTCCCCTGCGGATGGACCTGCTGCACGGCACCACCCCCCAGCAGGTTGCCGAAAGCATGGCGGCCTATTATAATGGGGAAGGTCAGATCACCGTTCACCCCCTGAACCGGATCCCCGCCGACGGCATGATCTCGGCCGGGGCACTGCAGGGTACCGACAAGCTGGAAATCTATCTGACCGCCAGCCCCGACGGCAGCCAGATGCTGCTGATCGCTTTGTTCGACAATCTGGGCAAGGGGTCAAGCGGCGCGGCGGTGCAGTGCATGAATGTGCTGCTGGGCCTTGCCGAAACCACCGGGCTGGAGTAAACACAAGAGAGGAATCTGTATGGAATATAAAGTGATCCCCGGCGGCATCTGCGCTGCCAAGGGTTTTGCGGCGGCCGGCGTACACGCAGGCTTCCGGGCAAACCCCAACAAGCTGGACCTTGCCCTGATCAAAGCCGAGGTGCGCTGTGCGGCAGCCGGCGTGTACACCACCAACAAGGTGTACGGCGCCCCCATCAAGGTGGACCGCGCCCATCTGGTCGACGGCTATGCACAGGCCATTCTGGTCAACAGCGGCAATGCCAACACCTGCGCGGCCAACGGTGTGGATCTGGCCAACGAAAGCTGCAGGCTGGCGGCAAAGCAGCTGGGTGTGGATGAGCAGGATGTTCTGCCCTCTTCCACCGGCGTCATCGGCCAGCCCATGAACATCGACCCCTTTGCCCGGGGCATCCCGCAGGCTGCCCGCCTGCTGGAAGCCAGCCCTTCGGGCAGCCTGAAGGCCGCCATGGCCATTATGACCACCGACACCTACCCCAAAGAGTATGCGGTGGAATTTGAACTGGGCGGCAAAACCTGCCATCTGGGCGCCATCGGCAAGGGCAGCGGCATGATCGCCCCCAACATGGCCACCATGCTGGCGTTCTACACCACCGACGCGGCGGTATCCCCTGCCCTGCTGCAGAAGGCCCTGCGCGAGGTGGTGCCCACCACCTACAACCAGATGAGTGTCGATCTGGACACCTCCACCAACGACACCCTGCTGATCATGGCCAGCGGCCTTGCCGGCAACCCCCTCATCGAGGAAGAAAACGCCGACTATCAGGTGTTTAAGGGTGCGCTGGCCGCCGTGGCCGAGCATATGTGCGCCCTGCACGCCAGTGACGGCGAAGGTGCCACCCATCTGATCACCTGCACCGTCACCCATGCCCCCACCCATCAGGTGGCCCGCGCGGTGGACAAAAGCGTGGTCTGCTCCAACCTCTTCTAGGCGGCTGTGTTTGGCCGCGATGCCAACTGGGGCCGCATCCTGTGTGCCATC